>JAYTXB010000303.1:0-1388 GCA_043743205.1 Schlesneria sp. | reverse complement strand
ACGAGGAACGGGTCGGCGAACAGTTCGTTGTCCGCCATCGCCAGCACGCCTCCCTTCGAGTCGCGCAGCGTCAGGATCGGATCGGCATGAGCCTGCAGGTCGTGAATCTTGTCCTGCAACCGCTGACAGCGAACTTGAAAGACGATCGACTGCCCCGCCTCAGCGTTGAACTTCCAGAAGTCGAAGTCCTCGACCTTCTCGATCGCGCCGCATAGCGTTGCCGGAAGCGTGACGGCCTGCGCCTTGTCGGCCGTGTTGTTCTCCGCGACTTCGACAACGACGGGGTCTCGCACGACGACCAGTTGCCCGATGGTGCTCGCGCCGTTGGGAGTCGCCAGTCGGAACTCACGCACGCCCGGCAATGCGTCGGCCGTCGCGGTGAACTTCAGCTTGAGCTTGAGCAATTCCTTCGGCTTCTCACCCGGCTTGAGGGCTGGCGCGTCTTTTGGAGGCATCTCGGGCGGAACGATCTCGGCGGTGACTCCCGTCCCGCTGATGAAGACCTGATACGCCCCCGCCATCGTGTAGCGCGACTGCACTTCGCACTCGGAAGTTGCTCCCACTTGAACGGCCACCGGCTTGAGGCTCATCAGCATCGGATATGACACCTGTGCCGAGGCGACCGATGTCACCAACAGCACGAGGCCACAACCGGCGATGAAACAACTGCCGGAGACGAAGCGTCGCATGGAAAGTCGCATAGGAAAAAGTCCTCAAAGGCGGGAAGGACGAAGGCGGGGAACGACGACACGATGGTACACGCGGTCCCCATCCGCAGGGAACTGCATTGGGAGAGGCCGACAGGGCGAGGTGCAGTCGCCAATTGGTGATCAGATTTGTGGTTGATCCGCTTGGTCCCCTCGCCCCGGCTCTGCGGGAGAGGGATTCGTGAGGTGGCTGATTCTCGCTCGGACCTCTCACCCCGCCTCTCCCCCCGAAGACGGGAGAGAGGCGCAAAACTGGAATGCCGGTCACACCCATTTCATTTGAGCGTAACCAGCCATGCTCGGTTCGCGGATCATGGAGTGCGGCAGCTCAGTGCCGCCTTCCTCTGTGGCGGAGCCATCTTGGCTCTGCCTTGCCAGACAAACGCGCCAGACCAGAAAGTCGGCTCCGCAGCAACCCAAGGCGGTACTGAGGTACCGCACTCCAAGGTTTGCTCGCCATCGAAGAAACAGGCTCGAACGTCGCTCACGCGTTTAGAAGTTGCGCTATTTGAGAATTGAAGTCGTCTTCGCCCCAACGGGGCCTCGAAGACCAGCCCAGGGCCAGCGAACACCGTGAGCGCCGCCCTGGGAAACCGAACACCAGAACGTTGAGCCCTGAAAGGGCACGGGAAATATTGGTCGAGACCACACGGCCTCGTGAACCGATCTGTCAAACCTCCT
>JAYTXB010000302.1:0-2878 GCA_043743205.1 Schlesneria sp. | reverse complement strand
CGTCGAGACCATGAAGAACATCACGATGGTGAGGATGATGTCCAACAACGACGTGATGTTGAGACTCGGCTCTTCCACTGGCGAAGTTTTGAGAGGCATGCAACCGATCCCTCGGTACTCAGATGAAATCGTTCGGCAAACCGCAGGTGCCGTAGCTGGAAATGCGAGAACGCGGTGAAAGCAAGCCTCCCGCTTGCTACTCTGACGAGAGAAGAGATCGAAGGCTCTTCTGCGGAGGGCCGCTGCGTGAGGCGGCGGCATGGTAACAGATCGGCAGTTTTGGCAAGAGGCCGCCAGACGAAGGCTCGTCAACCAGCGCGGTCGCCATCATCCGCCTCAATCCGCACAACCCAAAGACTCGACGGCACACGGACTCAATGACGATTGCCCCTCGGAACAAACCTATGCCCCAACCCGAACAAACTTCGCCGGACATCGCCCCCACATCAGGCAATTTCGATATTTCGCTGCACGGCATCACCGTAAAGAACGTCTTGCGAAACGCCGATCCCGCGCGACTCTACGAAGAGGCCATTCGATTTGAGCCGGGTACGACCATCTCCGACACCGGAGCGTTGATCGCCTATTCGGGTGACAAAACCGGGCGGTCTCCGCAGGACAAACGGCTCGTCAAACATGCCGCTTCGTCGGAGGACATCTGGTGGGGGCCGGTCAACTTTCCGTTGGATGAAGTCACCTTCGCGATCAACCGCGAGCGAGCGAAGGACTATCTCAACACGCGCGACCGGCTGTACGTCGTCGATGCGTATGCCGGTTGGGATCCGCAGTACCAGATCAAGGTGCGCGTCATCTGCTCACGCCCGTACCACGCGCTGTTCATGCACCAGATGCTGATCCGTCCGACGGACGAACAGTTGACGAACTTCGGCTCGCCGGACTTCGTGATCTACAACGCCGGCCGCTTCCCAGCGAACCGCTTCACGACCGGCATGACCTCCACCACGAGCGTCGATGTTAGTTTTGAGAGCGGTGAAGTCGTGATCCTCGGCACGGAGTACGCCGGTGAAATGAAGAAGGGCATCTTCACGATCATGAACTATCTGATGCCCAAACGGGGCGTGCTTTCGATGCACTGCTCGGCCACGGCCGACCTCGTGACGGGGCAATCGTCAGTGCTATTCGGGCTGTCGGGGACGGGTAAGACCACGCTCTCGGCAGACCCCAAACGCGCGCTCATTGGCGACGACGAACATGGCTGGTCCACCGAGGGCATCTTCAATATCGAAGGAGGCTGCTACGCAAAGGCGATCTACCTCTCCCGCGAGTCTGAACCCGAGATATTCCAGGCGCTCCGCTTTGGCGCGGTCCTCG
Organism: Schlesneria sp.; assembly: GCA_043743205.1. Taxonomy (GTDB): domain Bacteria; phylum Planctomycetota; class Planctomycetia; order Planctomycetales; family Planctomycetaceae; genus Schlesneria. The sequence continues at coordinate 1,546 of JAYTXB010000302.1, read as the reverse complement.
AAAACGTCGTGTACGACGACGCGCATCATCACGTCGATTTCAACAACTCGAGCATCTCGCAAAACACACGCGGTGCGTATCCCATCGAGTATGTCACCAACGCGCGCATCCCTTGTGTGGCCGGTCATCCGACCGATGTCATCTTCCTGACCTGCGACGCTTTTGGAGTCCTGCCCCCCGTCAGTCGCCTCAGCCCCGAACAGGCGATGGACTACTTCGTCAACGGCTACACGGCGAAGGTCGCGGGGACCGAGGTCGGTGTGAAGGAGCCTCAAGCGACGTTCTCGCCGTGCTTCGGTGGCCCGTTCCTCGTCTGGCATCCACGCAAGTATGCCGACCTGCTGGCCGAACGAATCCGGACTCACAACGCCAACGTCTGGCTGGTCAACACCGGTTGGAGTGGAGGCGCGTATGGAGTCGGCTCGCGCATGAAACTGGCTTATACTCGAGCCATTATCGACGCGATCCATGCTGGCCAACTGAAGGATGTCCCAACGCAAACCGACCCGATCTTCGGCCTGCATGTCCTCACGAGTTGTCCCGGCGTACCGACAGAGATTCTGAACCCGCGCCAAACGTGGACCGACCCCGCGGCTTACGATCTGGCCGCGAACAAGCTCGCCACGATGTTCCGCGAGAACCTCGCCCAGTTTGCCGAGGGGGGAACGTTCAAAGGAATGATGGACGGGTGACCAATCACCGTTGAGCACACGTCTTGCCGAAGACCGCTTCCGAGGTCGTTTTGTTCCTGCTAGAACCTCGCCGCCGGAAGAATCGCGAATTTAGTCATTGCGAATTTCTGATTGCAAAATGAACAAAGTCTCGCCGCCGTCGTCTTCCATTTCGCAATTAGAAATGATTCATCTTCAGCCTAAGTCGGGGTCTCGCTGAGAAACGCGGACTGAGGTCGCACACGACCAAATTCCGCAACGCGTAATGTCGATCAGCAATGTGGTGCTCGAACGAGGAAATGGATGTCCGCAGGAACGCGAACTCGCAGGTTGAAGCTGCCGCGCAGTCGGCGACTGACGATCGACGTGCTGCATTACAACCGCCGTGTACCGACGTGTGCTCACGACCGGCGTTGCGATCTGTCGCGCGTGGCGCATCTCCGATCACAGCTCCCCGTTCGCATCTCGTGGTCGTTGCTGTTCATCAAGGCGTTCGCGATTGTTGCGGCGAAGAAAAGTCTCCTTCGGCAGACTTACGTCTCTTGGCCATGGCCACACATTCTCGAGCATCCTCACAGCGTAGGGATGCTCGCCACGCAGCGCGATCATGGCGGAGAGCCGTGGCTGTTTTGGTCGAGATTCGTAAATCCTGAGTTGCGGTCACTGATTGATCTCCAAGATAAACTCGATCAGTTTCAGACACAGCCCGTTGAGCGGGTCTTCGCTCAGCAATGGCAACTCAGTGCCTTGCCAACATGGTTGCGACGTTGCATCTGGTGGTGGACGTTCAACATGGCGGGGAAGAAACGGGCCAACCGCGTCGGCACGTTCTTCTTGACGACGCTGGCAGGGAAGGGGGTCGAGATTCAAAACCC
>JAYTXB010000301.1:0-4625 GCA_043743205.1 Schlesneria sp. | reverse complement strand
GCCGAACTTGGTGTGCGTGAGCGACTGCGGCAGGATCGCATCGACCTTTTGCACAGCGGCGGGCAGCAGGGACTCGAAGCCCCAGCGGCAGAGGGCGTGATGTTCGGGAGCCGCCTTCGTCACGCCGCCGATCAACCGATGCTGCTTCTCGCGCGAGAACGATCCGTCCGTGAGCAGCACCGCGACCGCACCCGATCCGCCCGTCAGCGTGGCGAGCGATTTCGTCAGCGCGTCCATCGTCATGTCTTCGAGCAACCGCTGAATCGTGTAGTCGATGATCTCGCGGGCGGTCTCACACGAAACGACCATCCCCGCGCGAATCTGCCCGAGTTCGATCCGGTTCGCGATATCGACCATTCCGTTCAAAACACCGAGACACGCGTTGCTCACGTCAAACACCGACGCATCCGGGCTGATGCCAAGGTTCGCCGCGACACTGCACGCGGTCGCTGGCTCGAACTGCTCGCGACAGACGCCCGCATAGATCATCACGCCGACATCGCGCGACGCTACGTTCGAGTGTTCGAGCGCCCGCCGCGCCGCTTCGGTGGCCCCGTCGCTCAGGCGATGATCGGCGGGCCACCAGCGCCGCTCGGAAATCCCGGTCCAAGCCTCAAGCTGCCCGGCGGGAATCTTGAGCTTCGAATAGAGCGGCTCGAGCCGCTGCTCAATCTCGGCTGAGGTCACGACGACCGGAGCCAACTCGTAACCGATGGCATCAACGTAAACGCGAGAGTATTTCATGAGAAGCGATTAGCTTTTTGCTTTGAGTCGTGAGCGGTTGAAGCCGGAGAGGCTGCATCTTTCGTGAGACAAGCTTCCAACTTGCCGCTTAGTCAGTTGGAAAGCCGACAAGCCGGAAGCTTGTCCCACAAGGGCAACACTGTAACTGGTTCGCTTTCAGACTTCAGCCACAGCGCCACTTCGACCAGACTTCGACGATGCGTTGTTACCTCGTGATGTCGGGGCGTTACACCGTTGGTTGATCTGCGTTCTCCGACAGCCCACGAATCTCGCACCAGTATTCAGCACGAACGTCCTCGTCGATCTCGACGGAAACTCGCTCGCCGTAGAGCCGGTTCGAGCCGCGTTTCTTGTAGCCCGTGATCCAGTAGTCTTCGCCCGACTCAAGTTCAAAGTAGTTCGCCTTGAAGCCAAATCCCTTCAGGCTTTGAAACTTCAGGCCGCGATAGGAGAGAGTCTTGCCCGTCTTCGAGAACGTGACGCGGCCGATCCAAGCCGTGCCCGTCAACCCGCCCGCCTTGCGCTCGATGTACATGATTCGCGACGGCATTGTGTCTTTCCTACGTTCTTATACGGATCCCAAATGAAAACCGCGCTCGACAGACTTCGGAAGTCTTGGCTGGTGTTGCCGCGCAGATATTTCTTGCGATCCGTATTAGGCGATCAGCAACAGTTGTCTTGCTTAAGGTAGCCCTGTCGCTCCGCGACAGGAAGCGGGATCGCATAACAGACACCCGAACTCGGAACACCCCCACTCGCACTCGAAGCGTCTCTCCTCGACGCGCCACCTGTCGCGGAGCAACAGGGCTACCTTGTGTCAGCGAATTCCTGCCGATCGCCTTATCTAGCCGACAGCGTGAAGCTCTTCATCTGGTAAATCACTCGGCCATCGACGGACAGGAAGCCTTCGGCGCTGAGAGTTCTGGCCGCGTCATCGACCGAGCGAACGACGGCGGTGACAGTGACAATGGCGTCGCGCGGGACGACTTGGCCGCGATAGACCCATTCGTGCGGGACGGGCTTTGAGGTCGTCGGTTTGAGTTGCAGCGACGGCGTTTGGAAGACGGTGTTCTGTCCGAGTCTCCAGCGCGCCGCCGTGTAGAACTTCAGCAGTTGAAAGAACGACTCCAGCCCGAGCGAGCCGGGGACGACCGGGTCCTCAAAAAAGTGGGCCTTGAAGAACCAGGTACTCGGATCGACCTGCATCGTGCCGCGCACGAAGCCGAGACCGTGCGGGCCGCCGTCGAGCAGCAGTTCCGCGTTGTCGATCATCATGTATTCGGAGTTTGAAAACGGCGCGGCGTCCGGTGCATCGAAGCGGCTGGCGCGAGAGGACTCATCCGGCGACGGCACGAAAACCTTCGCGTCACGGATGCCGACCTGATTGACCAGCGACGCCTTCGAGAAGAATCCGAAGTAGGTGTCGCCGACATAGATCGGTTCGCCGTTGCAGCTCAGGTGGTAGTCAAAGTTCTGGATGATCATGCCGCCAGATTGTGAGACCTTCGTGATCTTGACCTTCGTCGTCAGCGTCCCCGACTGCGGCGTGACCTCGCGGTACTGGATCGCCTTGCCGCCGAGGTTTCGGAACGACAGATCGGTCTCACTGGTGAGAGCCGAGCCGAGATAACCAGCCAACCATCCGCACGGCTGCAACGCCGTCTCCAGCAGCACCGCGAAGGGCATCGTTGGCTGACGGTTCGCCGCGAAATACCACGCATCGACGGGGATGTCGTACTGCGCCACGATCTCGCCTCCCGCTTCGAGCTGCCACGGCTGGCAATTCTCAATCGAGACGACTCGATTGAGGAACTGAAACGGCGGCCCCGGCAACCGCGCGATCTTCCGCTCTTCGTCGAACACCCGGTACTTGTCTCCAAACGCCTCCGACGGCTTGCCGATCGCAAACGCGGTGATGCGGTCGGTATTGAAGATCGCCGGGCGGAGATCGTAGGAAGCAGGAGTCAGGGGACAGGAGGCGGGAGTCAGTGAAGAGGCTCGCTGCTCACTCGCGCGCGGCGTAGCCGCCGTCGTCCCCTCTCCTCCGTCTTCGGGGGAGAGGGCTAGGGTGAGGGGGCCGATCTGGGGAGACAGTGGATTCCACGTAACAGGCATCGTCAATCCTGTTCTTGCTTCTGACTGGAACACGATATTCGGCGCCGTATGGAAGCCCCCCTCACCCCAACCCTCTCCCCCCGAAGACGGGCGGGAGAGGGAGCCGGACAAAGACCACAAACTCATGACCTTGTCGCGCGACAGCCCCGTCAACCTAACCGACATGTCGGTGATCTCAACGATCGGCTTGCCATCGGCATACATCAGAGCGTCAGCCATGCAATAGGCATCGGTGCCGTAGCCGACCTCTTTGAGCGTCACCTCGTACCACACCTTCTTGGTGGACGAGAGAACCTGACCGCGGCATTTCAGCCGGCTGCGGACTTCGGGGATCGGTTCGTAGGCGATCTGACCCGCCTCACCGACCCAGCCCATGCGCAACAGGAAGATGCGCAGCGTGTGCATGCAGCACTCGTACATCAGCGTGCCGGGCATCACCTGATCGTCACAGAAGTGACACGTGAGGAACCAATCATCGGGATGAATGTCGAGTTCGCCGAGGATCGTCCCCATGCCGAACTTGCCTCCCACCGGATCAAGCTTCAGCACACGGTCAATCAGCCACATGCGGGAGCGGTTGAGGGTCGAAGGCTGAGGGTTGAGGGCAAGAGAACAGTGCGGCGCAGCCGCCGTGGTCCCCTCGCCCCTCGCCTTGGAGGGGAGAGGGTGAGGGGTTCTTTCTTCGGCGTGGTTGATGACCGATGGTGGATAGTTGATGGCCCGCCCTTGGGGGGGCACTGCTTCTCCGACCATCAACCCTCGACCATCAACCCTCCCCCCCCCCTCAATCTTCAACCCCGGAATCGTCACCGGATCGCGCAGCGGCAGTTCGGCGAACGCGGGACCGAAGCACGTCGCGAGGTCGCCACGTCGCAGCGCCAGCAGTTGTGAGTCGTCGTAGCTTTCGACCGTCATCGGGACGGGATCGCTCCAATCGGCGGGCCGCTTACCGGGGCGAGGCCGCTTGTCGAGAGCCGTGTGGATGATCCCCTTGCCTCCCGCCAGCTCTTCCTGTGTGAAGAAGCCCGCACAACCTTCGCGCATCGTCAGCAGCGGTCGGCCATCGACGGTCGCATCGAACTCAAACCGGAACAAGTACGTGCTTCCCTGTCGGAAAAAGTGCAGGACACGGATGTCGTAATTGATCGTCTTCCCCGCTTGAGGCAGCTCATCATGAAACGTGACGACCGCATCGAGCAGCCGGTAACTCGCGGTCCCCTTGGTCTCAAAGTCGATCCCCAGCCAGCCCGACAGAAAGAGGTCGGCCTGTCCAGATTCAACGGCGATGCACGTCGGAATGCGGTCGCAATCGAGGTACCACGCCCCCGGATGAATGTCGTGTTCCGTGACGACTCGTCCCGATGTCATCGACAGCGGCTCGCCCTCAATCGTCAGGATGCGGTCCACCAGCATCAGCGGCTCGTCGGGCAGACGGACTCGCGTCGGATGCCGGTCGATCTCGGCAAACATCGTCCCGAGCACATCGCCGATTCTGCCGATGGCAAACGTCAGGCACTCGTCGCGGTTGAGCGATCGCGGAGGGGAGGAGCGGAGAGCGTTGCGGGTTGAGGGTCGAGAGTTGAGAGCCAGAGGAGCAGTCGGAATCGCCGTTGCGAACATCTCTGCGCGCGGCGCAGCCGTCGTGGTCCCCTCGCCCCCCGCCTTGGGGGGGAGAGGGCTAGCAGCCCGTTGAAAAACTGTAGGATGGCCTTCTAGGCCGTCGTTTTTCTGCGGGAAATCGGACGGGCAAGATGCCCATCCTACGT
>JAYTXB010000300.1:0-2126 GCA_043743205.1 Schlesneria sp. | reverse complement strand
TTGCGCACGGAGTCGCCGCTCACACCGACAACTTCCACGTCTTTGCCAGACAACTTGGCCATGTCGTCCCGGAAGCCGCACGCTTGCTTGGTACAGCCGCCGGTCATGTCGGCGGGATAGAAGTAAACGACCACGATCTTCTTGCCGACGTGATCGTCCGACTTCCATTCCTTGCCGGAGTCATCCTTCACGGTGAACTTCGGCGCTGCGTCGCCGACCTTCAGATCAACCGGATCGGCAGCGCGGGTCGCTCCCGTTTGCAGCAGGCTCAGTACGACAGCGGTAATACACAGAGTCATCACGTGGAACTTCATGTTGGATTTCTCTTCTTCAAGGGGCCGTTGTTCAAGGAACAGACTGAGGAACTCGAAACGACCGACAACAGTGCGGAGTCGGTTCTCACTCGCTCATTTGCAACAACGCTCACACGCGGATTCTGAGCGTTGGTTGTCTCGCGAGTCACGGTCGGTAGCATAGGCCCGCTTTTTAAGAACCGTCAATTGCCGGAAGGTCTGCATGTTGTCGTCGCGCGTGTTCTGGTCTGTGTTTGCCACTGCGGTCATGAGCGGAGCTTGTGCGGCGGCGGCGGGAGTTTGGATTTGCGGCTCACCCCCCACCTCGACTGCTGCTCCCGGTGAATGGCTGGCCTGGTGTTGGCGAGGAGCGGCCGTGCTGGCTGGAGTCGCTTTGATTAGCGGAGGACTGGCACGCGGATACGTTCGGCAAGTTGTGACTCCCGTTGAAGCAGTCACGGCGGCGGCAGCGCACTTCATCACGAACGAGTCTGCCAACACGGAGCCTTCAACGCAGACGACGTTTCCTGATCGCCTCGTGGCGGCGTTTGATGCGATGTCTCTCCGCGTCACGGCTCGCATCGCAGAGCTGGAGCGGTGGTACGACTCACTCGATCAGAACAATCAGCAACTGGGCATCGTTCTCGAAGCGATGGTCGAAGGCGTGATCGCCATCGACGCTCAAGAACGTATCTTGCTGGCCAACGGTGCAGCGATCCGCATGCTCGATCTGAAGCCGACGGGGCTGACGGGACGTCCGTTATGGGAGGCCGTTCGTCTGCCAAAATTTCAAGAGCTGGTCAGTCACGCCTTGAAGAGTGGCGAGCAGCATCGCATCGAGATTGAAGTCCCCAGAACACAGTCGGTGTTGGCGGCGGTCATGTCGCGTCTGTCCGACAAAGACAATTCCGGAGCGGTCCTGGTCCTGCACGACGTGACCGATCTCAGGCGACTCGAAAGCCTGCGGCATGAGTTCGTCTCCAACGTGTCTCACGAATTGAAAACACCCCTCGCCGCGATCTCGGCCTACGCCGAGACTCTGCTCGACGGGGCACTCGAAGACGCGAGCATCAATCGCAGCTTCGTCGGTCGCATCGGTGAGCAGGCCGATCGCTTGCATACTTTGATTTTGGAGTTGCTCGAACTGGCGCGAATGGAGTCCAACGAGCAGGTTTTTGAACTGGCTGCGACGGATGTTAGTTCGGTGTTGGTCGAGTGCCTCGACGAACATCAGGACGTGGCGAAATCGAAGAGTCTGCGACTGGAGATGCAGGCTCCCGAAGTCGCCGTATGGGGACTGGCCGACGAAGAAAGCCTGCGGACCGTCGCCGACAACTTGCTCGACAATGCCATCAACTACACACCGTCCGGTGGACGGATCGTGGTTCGTTGGCGGCGCGAGGCGGACATGATCGTGATTGAGGTCGAAGACAACGGCGTCGGGATCGCGAAGGAAAATCAGGCCCGCATCTTCGAGCGATTCTTTCGCGTTGATCGGGCACGTTCACGCGAAGTCGGCGGCACCGGACTGGGACTGTCGATCGTCAAGCACCTCTGTCAGATGCTCGGCGGACAGGTCCAAGTAGCCAGCCAATTGGGCAAAGGCAGCACCTTCACCGTGAGACTCCGCGCCAGTGAACCACCAAGTTCGACGGCGTGACTCGGCTCGCAGTGATCACTCCGCATGGTGAGTCCCGGACGAAGTCAGTTCGCCCCACGAACTGTCTGAAGAGTGGCTCTGCGCCATTCCTGTTGGCCCGCAGAAATTAGCCGCAGGGCGCTAGCCCCGGTTAAGCGAAATCGAACCGGGGCTAGCGCCCTGCGGCTGATGTA
>JAYTXB010000299.1:0-5655 GCA_043743205.1 Schlesneria sp. | reverse complement strand
CGTTGAAAAACGTAGGATGGGCATCTTGCCCGTCCGATTTCCCGCAGAAAAACGACGGCCTAGAAGGCCATCCTACAGTTTTTCAACGGGCTGCTAAGGGACCTGGTACCCGCACCGTTTGAGCAGTGTCGTGAGCGCGATCAAGGGGAGTCCGGTGATCGCGGTGTGATCGTCGGATTCAATTCGTTCAAACAACGTGATGCCGCGCGCTTCGAGCTTGTATGCCCCACAACAGTCGTAGGGTTGATCCGTGCCGAGGTAACGAGCAATCGCGTCGGCCGGGATCGGACGCATGGACAACGTGGTGAGATCAACATGCGTGTGAATCTGACCTTCGTGCCAGACGCAAATTGCCGTGACCAACCGATGCGACCGGCCTTGGAGTAACGACAACTGTTCGACGGCTGCTTCGACAGAGTTGGGCTTGCCTAGAATCCGGCCATCGACATCGACTACCTGATCGCCTCCGATGATCGTGGCCAACGGAAACGAGGAGACCAATTTCAATGCCTTCTCCGTCGCCAGTGTTCGCGCCAAACCGATCGGTCCGATTCCCTGCACTTTGAATACATCTTCGTCGAGGCCCGAAGGATGGCACTCGAACGGGAGGCCGAGCCGCATCATCAAATCGCGGCGGTACACCGACGTGCTGGCAAGAATCAAACTCATGGATGTCGCTCCTCTGGAGTTACCCAGCTTGTGTTGGAAGCACTAACGCAGCAAGTGCATCTGCACGCGTCGATTCCTGTCGCTCCGCGAACCGAGGTGCGGACTGTATCGCAAATCGAAGCGAGAAAAGAAGCGAACTCCAACAGGTCGCCGCCGCTCCACTGTGATTGGAGTACGCACGGCTTCTCGTGATGCAGATCGTAGTGTCGCGCCGGTCTGGGCGATGGAAGCGATGCCTGAAGAATCGAGAGAATGCGAACCTCACCATCTGACCCAAACGTCACTTTCCCAGTGGAACAAGCTCGAAAACAGGCTCGTGAGGTGCCTAGTGATTGCGAATAATGCCGAGCAAGTCTGGGCCGTTGAACTTCCATCAACACCCCCTTGGCGGTTCGCACCGGGCTGAGTCCGTTGTTACAATCCCGCCCCCAACGCTTCCGGGTCTTTTTTAGATGGGTTTTGACATGACCGACCGCCGCAATTTGTTCAACAAAGTTTGGGATGCTCACAACGTTCGTTCGCTCGCCTCGGGCCAGACGCAACTCTTTATCGGGCTGCATCTGATTCACGAAGTGACCAGCCCGCAGGCTTTCTCAATGCTGCGCGATCGTGGGTTGAAGGCTCTGTTCCCCGAGCGGACTCTGGCCACGGTCGATCACATCGTACCGACCGAGAATCAGGCACGGCCGTTCCTCGACGTGCTGGCCGAAGAAATGATGTCGGCCATTGAGAAGAACTGCCGTGAGTTCGGTATCCGGCTGTTCAATCTCGACGACAACCGCCAGGGAGTCGTGCATATCGTCGGGCCAGAGCAAGGGCTGACTCAACCCGGCATGACGATCGCCTGCGGCGACAGCCACACGAGTACACACGGCGCGTTCGGCTCGATCGCTTTCGGGATTGGAACGAGTCAGGTCGCGGACGTGCTCGCCACGCAGACGCTGGCTCTCGGCAAGCCGAAGGTGCGGAAGGTCGAAGTGACCGGCACACTGCGACGCGGCGTCTACGCCAAGGACGTGATCCTGCACATCATCCGCAAGCTCGGCGTGCAGGGAGGCGTTGGCTACGCCTACGAATACTCGGGCGAAGTCTTCGACCGGATGTCGATGGAAGAGCGAATGACGGTCTGCAACATGAGCATCGAAGGGGGCGCTCGCTGCGGTTACATCAACCCGGACCAGACGACTGTCGATTACATCAACGGTCGCCCGTTCGCTCCCCAAGGAGCCGACTTCGACCGCGCGGCTGCCTGGTGGCTGAGCCTCGCTTCAGCAAAGGACGCCGAGTTCGACGATGTCGTCACGTTCAACGGCAGCGAGATCGAACCGACCGTCACATGGGGGATCAATCCCGCTCAGTCTGTCGGTGTCAGCGAAAAGCTCCCCGCATTGTCTGGCTTCACGCCTGACGATCAGAGGGGAATTCAAGACGCCTTCGATTACATGGATCTCAAGGAGCAGCAGCCGATTCGCGGAGTGAAGATCGACGTGGCCTTCATCGGTTCGTGTACCAACGGTCGCATCTCGGATCTGCGAGAAGCGGCGTCGATCGCCAAGGGACACAAGGTCGCTCCGGGCGTAAAGGCCCTCGTCGTGCCGGGGTCTCAACTCGTCCGGCAACAGGCAATGGCAGAGGGTTTGGACAAGGTATTTGAAGAGGCGGGCTTCGAGTGGCGCGGCGCAGGCTGCTCGATGTGCCTGGCCATGAACCCCGACAAACTTAAGGGGCGTGAAGTCTGTGCCTCGTCCAGCAACCGCAACTTCAAAGGCCGCCAAGGCAGCCCGACCGGTCGCACACTCCTGATGAGTCCGGCGATGGTCGTCGCCGCAGCGATCAACGGCTGCGTCAGCGATGTCCGCGAGATGCTGTAAGTGCCATCGGAAGCCTTGGGGAACGCTGTCGTGTTATCGCTTGTCGAAGTGCTGAATTACCGCTGCCTGCGTTACGTGCGTCAACCGCTGGAGCGGTTCCACGTCCTCGTCGGCCCCAATGCGAGTGGCAAGACAACGTTTCTCGATGTGGCAGGGTTCATCTCGGACTATGTATCTGACGGTTTGTCAGTAGCGTTGGAAAAGAGAACTCCAAACTTCCTCGATCTGCTGTTTGGGCGGGGTGGATCAAAGTTTGAGTTGGCAGTCGAAGTCGCCATTCCCGATGCCATCCAAATCAAGGCTGCGGCCTTTGCGCAAGGTGCCATTTGTCGATACGAGTTAGTCGTCTGCGTTGATCCGCAAAGCGGAGAAGTCGGGATTGAAACCGAGTCCGTCAGGTTTAGCCAACGGAAGCGTCCGAGTGTCACTCTGCCGCGTCTCTTGTTTCCTCGCCCGATTGAAGTGCCGTCAACGCTGGTCATGCCAGCCGGAAAGGGCGTTCGGCGAGCCGTCAGTAAATCTGCGACGGGAAGCACCAACTTTTATTCAGAAGCCGCGAAAGAAGCGGGCAAGGGATGGCAAATCAGTTTACGGCTATCGCCGAACAAATCCGGATTGGGCAATCTTCCGGAGGATGAGGTGGCCTTTCCAATTTCCACATGGTTGAAACAACATCTGTCGCAAGGAATCCAAACAATCGCGCTCAATGGGAGAACGTTGCGTAATCCAAGTCCTCCCAATCAGTCGCGAGTTTTCAAAACGGACGCATCCAATCTGCCGTGGGTTGTCGAAGACTTTCGCAAGCGACACCCCGCCCGATTCAATGACTGGAAGCAGCATCTGCGAGAAGCCTTGCCGAATCTCAAGGACATCAATACCTACGAGCAAGAATGGGACAAGCATCGTTATCTGACACTCGAATACGACAATGGGTTAAAGATTCCCTCGTGGACGGCATCGGATGGGACACTGCGGTTGCTGGCCTTAACACTCCCGGCATTTCTTCCGGACCTGCAGGGCATTTTTCTGATTGAAGAGCCGGAGAACGGTGTCCATCCACGCGCGGTCGAAACGCTTTACCAGGCGCTGTCCAACGTCTACGGAGCTCAGGTTCTCATCGCAACGCACTCACCCGTCTTGCTCGGATTGGTTGATCCTTCACAAGTCTTGTGTTTCGCCAAGGACGACAGCGGTGCGACCGACATCGTGCGCGGCGACGAACATCCCATGCTTGCCGAGTGGCGGCGCGAGGTGGCTCTTCAAGATTATTTTGTGGCAGGCGTACTTTAATGTCAGCCGTACCACCAAGGCAGGACTTGATCGTGCTGGTCGCCGATCAAAATATGGCGGCGACTATTGAGTCACTGCTCACACGCTCAGACTCATTGGGGATTCGAGGTATTCGAGCCGAAGTCCGGCCTCATCCACGACACGACCCCGGTTGCCGGACACAGGCTGCTGATTTCCTGCGACCGTTTACCAACAAGTTCGATCATGCTCTTGTGCTATTCGATCGCGAAGGCTGCGGAGACGAACTCCGCCCGATCGCCGAACTTGAAGCTGGCGTACACGAGCAATTGGTTCGATCGGGCTGGGACCAACGGGCCAGGGCGATTGTGTTGGACCCGGAGTTGGAGGCGTGGATTTGGAGCGACTCTCCCCTTGTTGATGAATGCTGCGGGTGGAATGGTCAGCTTCTCCCACTGCGTACTTGGATTGCGGAACGCTTCGAGTTATTGGGCAACGGAAAGCCCAAGCGTCCCAAAGAAGCGTTTCATGCGGCACTTCGTGAGGGTGGCAAGATTCCCTCCTCCTCATTGTTCCGTGATCTCGCCAGTCGAATCGGTCTGAGTCGTTGTACAGACCGGGCTTTTCAAGAATTGAAAACCACTCTTGCGCGTTGGTTTCCAAAACAGTAACGTCGTTCTCCACCAATCCGTCTTGTTCACGAATTAGGAATTGTCACCATGCAACACATCACTCAAGTCATCGGCGCTGGCGTGCCACTTCTGCTGGACGACATCGACACCGACCGCATCATCCCTGCTCGCTTTTTGCGATGCGTGACGTTCGATGGTCTCGGCGAACATGCCTTTGAGGATGATCGCAAACAGGACTCGAAGCATCCGTTCGATGATGCTCGCTTCCAGGGAGGGAGCGTATTGGTCGCGGGACGCAACTTTGGTTGCGGGTCCTCGCGCGAACATGCTCCTCAGGCCCTGATCCGCTGGGGAATCAAAACGATCATCGCCGAGTCGTTCGCTGAGATTTTCTTCGGCAACTGCACTGGCCTCGGAGTGCCGTGCGTGAATGCCGCGCGCGGCGATCTCGACAAACTCGCGGCTGCCATCACCGCCGATCCGAAGTTGGCTGTGACGGTTGATCTCGCAGTAAAGCAGGTCCGTGCGGGAAGCCTCTCATTCCCGATCACGATGCTGGAAAGTGCCCGAGGCTCTCTCACAACCGGCAACTGGGACTTCCTCGGCCAACTGCTCGAAGGAGCCGACGCCGTGCAGCAGTCCGCCGCAAAGTTGCCGTATATGAATGGCTTCAAGGCGTAGCATCGTCCTCGCAAATGTAGCCCCGCAACTCTCCGATTGCGGGCGACATTCAGTCTGCTCCGTTTTCCAAGAGACTCATCATGCTTCCGTCACTTCGCGCTCTGGTCCTGTCTGTCCTCTTCGTCACCGTGCTTGGCTTGGCGTCCAGCGACCAGCAAAGTCATGCGGCTGACGCGCCGCCGAAGATCACGCACTCGTTCCTCGCCACGGGCGGAGAGACCTACATGCTCGATGGCGACGGCAAGGTGACGTGGTCGTATCCGAAGTCGACTCGCGATGGCTGGGTGCTGCCGAACGGGAACATCTTGTTGGCGTTGTCGAAGGCGAACGATGGTGGGTCGGTGGTGGAGGTGACTCGCGAAGGGAAGACCGTCTTCGAGTTCAAGGGGACGCAGTCCGAGGTCAACACGGCGCAGGCTCTGGAGAATGGCAACATTTTGCTGACAGAAGCGGGTGCCAAACCGAGGCTGCTCGAAGTGACACGCGACGGCAAGATCGCGGTCGAAGTCGCGCTGCAGGCTCAGACGAAGGATCATCACCTGCAAACGCGGATG
>JAYTXB010000298.1:0-11143 GCA_043743205.1 Schlesneria sp. | reverse complement strand
AGGACCGTCCCGCCACTTGCCCATGCCGATGAACGTCACCGCATCAGTCAGCGGGTTCAGTTCCTTTTGGCAGAAGGCGCATTCGATGGAGCGAGTAGGGGCGGGCGGCGGTGGTGACGGGTCTTTTTTCTTGTGGGGCATGTCGAACCTCACTTGAGTGGCCTTGGCGTAACGGAAACAATTGTTTCCAAAAGCAGAATTGCTTTGAGGTTACGCCGCCACGAGAAGGCGTTCGACGTATGGCTCCCAGCTTGCCACGCCTGCCAGGAAAAGTTCAATTGGTGTTCTGTCGCCCCGACATCGGAAGCCTTGCCCGCAAACACTGCGGGCAAGGCTTTTTCGCTTGAATCGTTGGGGTTTTCGAGCGTCGCTCTTCTCGCCACTCTTTCATCGTCAACATCCGATGAGATGACAGCAATCGACACGGTTTGCCCCCGTTTGCCAGAGTTTGGTGCAAACAAACTGACGGGATGTCTGAGGGAAGCCGTGGAATCTTGATCGTCCGTCCCGGTCGCACGCATCGTCTGGCGTTCGGTCGATGACGAAGCGTCGAGGTTGAGTGACGGCAGCGCGTCGAGTGCCCCGTGAACGTCCAGCAACTTCGGATCGGTGTAGACGTTCATCGTGAGGTCGATGGTCGAGTGCCTCATCGCAGCTTGTGCCGTTCGTGGAGCGACGCCCCCTTTGCTGAGCAGCGTTCCGAAGGAAGTCCGCAAGGCGTGAACGTCGATGGTTCGTCCGCGTTCGTCGCGCTTGGCAATACCGGCGGCTTGCAAGTCCCGGTCGAGGATGCGAACGAGTCCCTTCGGAACGGTGAACAGCGGTCGCTTGCTGTCACAAGTGCCCTTGTCGTTGCGTAGGCGAAGCGTAGACGGCTTCGGCGTGTCAGACAGCCAACCCCTCAAATCGTCCGTCAAGTCGCGTCTGAGTGGAATCGTCGAGCCTTGGCGGTTCTTCTCGTCGGCCGCGTTCAACACGACGAACGGCATCGCCCCGTCGAGTTCCAGTTGACCCACCGTCAACGATGCGAGTTCATTCCGCCGCAGTCCCGTCAGGACGAGCGTCTTGTAGATCAACGCCCGTTCCCGTCCGAGTCGTTCCAGCTTCTCGACGAACTCGGGATTGTTGGCGAGTCGTTCCCGTGCCCGCTCGGCGACGGCTTCCATCGTGTCGAGCGTCAACGCGGTCTTGCACCAGTTCGACCGCTTTGGCGGGTTGCCGTTCTCTTCGGCTTCATCCTCATTCGGGCGGGACGTGTTGCGCCCGTACTCGGCGAGCGGTCGCAATCGAGCGACTTGCAGCAGTGTGACGAGTTCCCCTTCGGTCATCGCCCGCCGTTGTCTTCGCCGGTCGCTCTTCTCGTCGGCCTTGGTGATCCGAGCCAGTGGATTCGATGCGAGTCGTTCAGTGTGGAAACACCACTTGCAGAACCCTCGCACCGCTTGCAGGTATGTGTTGCGAGTCCTCGCTGCCATCCCTTCGACTTGTCGAGCCGACAGCCAGCCTTCCAGCGTTTCGGCGTTGATGTCGCGGAGCGTGCCGACATCGCAATCGGCGAACAGCCTGTCAGCCTTCCGTTTCACGTCGGCAACGTGAGCGGCGGTCGCATCTTTCGCCCGCAAGTGATTCAGATACGCGGCGAAGTGATCGGCAATCGGTGTCGTCTGGTGATCGGCCATCGCCGACTCACCCTTGCTCAACACGTCGCTCTTCACCAGTTCGGCCCGCCGTTCTAGTTTTGACAAGATCGACCGGGCGGCATCCTCATCACGGCATCCGGTCGCGACTTCGCAGACGATCCCTTCGCCATCGCGAAACTTCGCGGTGTACGTGGCGGACACGACGAGGATTCGAGGCAAGCCGTCTTGCCCGGTCGTCACCTTCGCCGTCCGCGTCTTGCCCTTGAGCGGCTTCCAACGGGCGAACGGCTCGCCGTGTTTCGTGAACATCTCCGCCTCTTTGGGCAATGGGCGACAGGCTGTTTTCTTGTAGACGGTTCCCATGTCAGTTCCCCTTCCACTTCGTCGCGATTCGTTCAGGAATCGACGAGATAGTCCAACCGAGCGTCCATTGATGCTTTGACCTTCTCCATGATCTTCATCGGCCACTCTTTCAGCCGAATGCCCATCGTCTGAAACGACACTTTAAACCGATCTGCCAATCGAGTTGTCAGAAACTTCTGGATGGCATCGAAATTGTCGTATCCTGCGACCTTGACCAGCTCGGCGTAGACGGCATTTGCCTCCACAGTCAACACACTGCCGGGCATGAGAATGGCAGCCGCGAAACGTCTGGCGTTGCCTTCGATTTTATTCCAATCTCGATGATTCTGAAGTCTCTTGAAATCATCCACGTCCGACATTTGGCGAATGATGTCGCCGTGCAAGACAAGATGCGCCAGTTCTTCGGCGACGGTCATTCGATACCGGTTTCGCTGTGAAGCATCGTCTGCCAGTTTGTCATCAACCACGACAAGAAACCGTCGAGTTTCCAAGTCGAGAAAGACCGCGCCAAGAACCCCGTGATTCGGTTTCAGGCCAGGGTAGAAATCCAAATCAGCGTCATCCCGAGATTCGACGAGAAACTCGACATCAATCGGAATTGCGATATTTCCGACAGCCGCCTTCAGAAAGGATTCCGCCTTCCTCTCCAGTTCAGCCACCGGGTAAACGGGCAGATTTGCGGGAATCACGAATTGGATTCTCCATTCTGAATGTCCTCGATCAGATGTTGAATCTCGCCATCAGTTAGGCTCCGGTTATCAATGGTGCGAAGCAGTGCCGGTATCAGCTTTCGCTTGGCGAGGTGGCTGACATCGGCGGGAAACTCACCGGGTTCCTTGGCGGCGTCGAAGAACTCCGTCCATTCCGTAGAGCCTTCCGTTAAACCCAATGCTTCCGCAGTATCCATCGCACGATCGGGCGGCAAACCCCGGCGTCCGGCTTCGATTGCCGCCCAATTGGACGGAGCCATTTCAATGAGTTCAGCAAACCTTCGTAGCCCCAGTCCCGCGCTCAATCGACGTTTCTTCAGTAACGTCCCAAGTTTTCGTGACATTCGTCCCTCCCCGTCGTTTTCAAATTGGTTTCGTCGCCCCACACCGCATGTTATCGGACGTGATAACACACGGCAATGAGGATTCTGTCCAGTGCCCTGAGAATGCGGCGACTGACTGAACTCCAGCGGGCGGGCGGTCAATCTTCTGTGTTTTTGTGTCACTCACTCTCAAAGTGGGTGACACCCTTATGGTCCCTTTATGGGATATGAGAAGTACGCTTCCCGCAGAAATGACGGGAAACTTCCCACCCCCCCTGAGAAGCCAGCTTCCCACGTCAGCCCGTCGTTTTTGCCAGCGGGACAACCCGATAGATGGACGTTCCCCCGACGATTCCCCCTTGGTGAATGAGCCTCAACAACCCCCGTTTCCGCAGCACGGCCAAAGCGGTTGTCACGGCGCGGCGGCTTGCTCCGATCCGTCGCCCGATGTCTGCCGCGCTTGTTTGCACGGTGCCCCCTGACTTCGTGTCTCGCCAGAGAACGAGCCACGTCAGAGCTTCGGCCCGCGACAGGTCCGCCATCGAATAATCAACGAACGCATTGAGTTCGCCGAAGCGGTTCGATGTTGCTGCAGTCCGCTTCGGCTTCTCGGCGGCCTTGCTGGTCGAGGTCGATGCCGGTCGAGGATTCATCGGTGGGAGTACCGAGCAACCGGGTAGGACTCGCCCGTTCCCGGTTCCGTTCGTGGCCATGCCGTGCTCGGTCATTCTGTCCCCCAGTCATCATCGGACGCGGCGTTCGTCCGGCCCCACAGTTGAGCCAGGGCGCTTTGAATCTTCCCCGGCGTCTCCGGTTGATCGAAGGGGTTGGCCATTTCGAGCGGTGTGAAGCGTTGCGTTGGTTTGTCGAACATCATCCGCAAGTCGCGGCATTCGCCGTTGCGGCTTTTGAGATGTCGCAGGATGACTTCCCCTTCGGTCGCATCGTCGGGCGTCAGGATGAAGGCATCGTCGGCCCCGAACTCCAGTTCGCTCGATTCGCGGAACGATGCGAGGTTCAGCCCGTCGCCCGAGTAGCTCGACCGGCCCGCCTTGTCCTTGGTGCGACCAACGGCCGACAACACGATGACAGCCACGCCCGCATCGGCGAACGCCCGGAGATGACTCATCGTCGCATCGACCGAGCCGCGTTTGTCGCCATGCTCGCCCGGCGGTTGAATCCGCTGGATGTAGTCCAACACGATCAGCCCGGCGTCGAACTCATCCGCTACGGCGGCGACGTTCGCCAGGTCGAACGGCGGTCGCACGAACACCAGTCGGTCCGCCAGTTCGTCGAGCGTGTTCAGCCCCGCGTCGATTCGTTCGGCGTGTTCTTCCGTGAGTCGCCGGTATCGGATCGTCGTCAGGTTCACGCCCGACAACCGAGCCAACTGGCGGTCGAGTAACACAGCGGGCGGCATCTCAATGTTGCAGACCACGGCCCGCAGCGTCGGCGTCAGTCGCAAGGCATCGACCACAGCTTGCATCGTGAATGCCGTCTTGCCCGCTCCCGGTGCCCCGCCGAACAATGTCACCAACCCCGGCCCAATTTCGATGCGTGACAACTCGCCCTCGCCAATTGGAAAGAACGTCGGCGGCTTGCCGGATAGCACGTCATCTCGCCAGCCATGCAACACGTCGGCAGCGGCGAGGAAGTTTGGTTTGGTCATGGCGTGTAGTAGCCCTTCCCTTGGATGTCCGAAGCGAACAGCGTCCCGCTTGTCGGTGAAGATGTTGGTTGATGGTTCGCGGTCGGATCGCAGGGACTCGCCGCTTGTCGGCCCGCCGCGTTGTGATTCAACCCGGAGTCGATTTGCCGTCGCACGTCACTCGGCGGCATTCCCGAATCGAGAGCGGCTTCAGTCAACAGGGCGTGAGCCAGTTCGCTCGGGCATCCGAACTCGGCGAGATTCTTAGCCGCCGAGAACGACAGCCGATGCCGGTCTCCGGGCGATGCCCCGTCCCGAATGAAGTCGAGCGTTGCCCGGTTGAGCCGTGGCGAGCCGTTCGCCATCGTCCGCCGTTCCCGAGCCGCTTCGGTCTCTTGCTCAACCCGTCGAGCGGCCTCTTGCCAGTCACCGGCCGCTTGATCGCACCGCGTCGAGACTGTCGGCACGTCGAACGCCAGCGGTTCCCGTGCGAGTTCCTGAATCCGCTCGACAGACAGCCGCGTCAGTTCGTCGAGCGACAACGCCCGCTTGTGAAGCCCCGTCTTCGGATGACGTGAGTTCGGCGAACGGAACGCCCGCACCTTGTCATAGACGCCCGCGTCGATGACGACTTCGCACGAAGCGGCCAGCCCTTCCGCCAGTCGTCTTGCCGTGAGGTTGAACACAACCGAAGCGGTCGGTTCCCAAAGGTCGGTTGCGAGTCCAACGTGAAAGCCTTTCGAGCCACTGAAGAAAATCAGCAGCGTGTCATCGTCGAGGCGATACCGTTCGATCAGCGTCAGACACAATCGAGCGGCATCCCGGCGAGCGGCTTCCAAGTCCGTCCGGTCGATGTCGAACCAAACGAACTCCCCACCGCAGACACCAGCGAAGCCCTTGGTTGAGCCGTTCGCGTCGAGATGTCTGCGGAAGTCCTCGCCGAACTGGAACGCCGAGAGATACCCTTCGCTGTTCACGTCGGCCCGTTCGTCGAGCGACGCATACGCGACGAACGCGGTTGGCCAACAGACCAACCGCCGCTCGTTCGTACACGGCCCAACGATCCGAAATCCAAGATCGTCGGCCATCATGTTCGCCCCCCTCAGAAGCCAGCGGGGGGAGTGAGTTCGCCGCACTCATCGGCGGGCGGTTCGTAGGCATCGCCCAGCGTCGCCGGTGCGAACGGATCGGCTTCCGGCTTGTCGATGCCGATGACTTCAAACGACCGAACGCGGTTCCGTTCGATGCCGTCATCGTCCTTGCGAAGTACAACCGTCACCTTGCAGCGTATGCCCCGTGGCAACGGCTGTTCCATCATCTCGGGCGATTTGATGCCGAGCTTGCCCAAGTCGCGTTTCGACATCGGCAACGCTGGACCGGTCAACCAGCAATCGAGCCACAACCGTTGCCCCTTGTACTCGCCGTCGAGAATTACGAACTCGACTTTGTAGCCCGGCGTCCCCTTCGTTCGTGACGATTCGAGTTCCCCCTTCGCGACGCGGCAAATGTACTCGCCACGGGGAACCGTTCCGAACTCGCCCGCCTCAGTGGTCGAATTCCACTTGTCATTGAAGTCGCCCCCGTGGCCGTTCAGGATGTCAGATAGCTTTCCCATTTCTATGCCCCTTTGTTGAACTTGATAATCTTTTCGAGGTTGCGGCGGCGTAACTCCGCCATATTCGTCCACGTCTTCAACTCAACGTCTTCGCTGACGCGAGCCATTCCCGCGTAGTCACTGCTGCCGTCGCAAACAACGAATTCGCCACCTGTCAGCGACAGCCCCACGACGCGGATCTCCACGTCTGGCGGCTGCCGCTCAATGGCGTGCCCCGACTGATCCCGCTCGCGATATCGTGTCAGCACTTTTGCGACTGCGATGGCATTTATCGGCTCAGTTCTGATTGATATATCGCCGTCGATAAAGACAGCGACGTACTTGTCCGTGAGGTTGAGGCTCACCACCTCGTATTGCTCCACGGTCCACCGCTCCGGCTGTGAGTTTGCTTTCATGCTTTCCTCGCTTTCGTTGCGAGGCGACATGGCGGACAACCAGCGGCGAGCCAGTCATCAACTCCGGTCATGGGATTGCCGGTCGAGCGTCGCCAGCGAACGAGCCGCCCGACATGCAACGGGCGAGGCATCGCCCCTGCATCGGCGAGACGGCGGACGTGACGACTCGACGCCTTCAGCAGCGTAGCGATGTCGCCAACGTCATACGTGCCGGTCGGTAGACCGGCGGCAGCGAAACCGGCGGCAGAGAGTTTGGGCATTTGGTCAACTCCTCAAGAGGCATCGAACTGTCGAGCGTGCGATACGCTCGACGTGATGCGAGGAGTTATGGGCCGACAGTTGACTGTCGCCGACGCAAGAAATCGGATTCACCCAAGTCGTGGTGAGTCAACTCGGTTCCGCAACGGGCACTCCTAAGAGACAGTTGAGACAGTTGCCAAACTGTCTCATCGCCCGTCATTCTTGCACTTCAGACAGTGTCGGTCGTGAGTCAACCGAAGCGAGCCCGAGCTTGCCGTTGTGTCCTTCGGGAACTGGGAATTGTAGGCGTCGTAGATTTTGGGCCAGCTATCGCGCGGCGTCTTCGTCCGCTTCGGGCAGCAGAACCTGATTCGCTGTTTCACGAACGCTTGGTCGCTTCGTGGCTTTCGCACCGACGATTGTTCGCTTGTTACTTCGGCTTGTCGGCCCGCCGACGATTCGACCGGGCATCCGTTTCGCCGCCACTCCCACAGTGCGGGCGTCGTCCACCAAAACGACTCGCCATCGTTCGTGGTCTCAGTGCCTTCCATGAGGAAGCCACGTTCGGCCAACCTGTAGACCGCCCATGCGGCTTCGGGGAGAGAGAAGCCCCCGCCACTGTCGCAAAGCTGATGTGCCATCCGGTTGAGCGTTGAGTGCCACTCCTGTTCCGTCGTCACCAGCGGCCCGCCCCAGAAACTTCCGCCGTTTGCAACGGCTTCAGGGAATGCCACCATTGCCGCCAAAACTCTATTGCGGTGCGGTTCCACCAATTGAGGAACACACAGCCCTTTGCGGTCCGCCATCGTTCTACCTCCCAAAAGAAACGGGCGGACCGGCGAGAACGCGGGAGGTAGTACCGCATCACTTCGCCGGTCTCATTTCAGCGATGAGCCGTTGCAACAACTCATCGCACCCGATGCCCTCAAACTAACTCACGGCGACTTCGTTGCCAAGTGCCGCTACCGCCGCAAGCCGTTCATCCCTTCGGCCGTTCAATCGCCATCGCCATGCCGCCAAGTAACCCCACCAACGCAATGCCGATGATGATCGGAATCCCAACCCACGGACTCAGCGGTTCCATCTTCGGTTGGGTCGCGACCCATAGCATTGAGCAGCCCAGCGAACCGAGCATTCCGATGAATCCAAAAATGGCAAACCGAACAACCGTCGCGAAGGTCTTCATCTGGCATCCCTCTTTCGTCAACAGTGGAGCGAATCGGACGGCATCGGCAACTCTGCCGGACAGCCGATCCACGAAGGCCAAAGGTATACGGTCTCCATTCGATCTGTAATAGTGGTCCCCATGACCATTATCGAGAACGGCTGAGAATCGTAGTGGCTTACAATGGGCTTCATACACTTCAGACAGTTGTGGCCCACGAACGATCCATCTGGCCAGTCGTCGGTTTTCCTCACAAAATACTGAGGGCACCAGCGAAGGAAGTACCGGCACTCACGAGCGTAACAATGCTTTCGCACGGTGCGACCGCAGTTGTTGCAGATCTCGTCCAGAAGTCGGTCAGTTTTCTTTCTTTGTCTCTTCACTTCAATTCCGTGCCAGTGAGTTTCATTCACTGAGTCCCGCTAGAACGATCAATGCCCATTCAGACAAGCCGCTTACGTTCCCACCGCATCGACCAAGTTGAGCGAACGCCCGCTGCAAACGATGGGCTTGCTGCGACGAATTGTAAACCATCCCGCAGCAACGACGGCAGCCCCAACAGCCATCGCGAAAGTAGACTCGGCGGGGATTGCGTCCGCATCCGGTCGGACAGATGAAGCGGTGATAATCGACTTTCCGCCCTGCGGTGTGAACCACAACCCGCAGTCCCTCTGCCTTGGCCAATTCGAGCGAGCTACGTTTTGCACAAATCATCCTACCACCAAATTCGAGAAACTTTTCAACGGTCAGTTTGCGAGTTCGCATGATGTTCGCCCCCCGTTTGCCCGCCCGGTCATCCCGCCCCACCGCAGCCCTTCAACAGCCGTCTGACCGCTTCGGCTCGTTCCTCATCCGACAGCGGCAACGCGGCGAGCATTTTGAGCGCGGCGGCGAAGTCCGTTTCGACCGGCTGGGGAGTCCCGGCGGGAGTCTCACCCCCCCCCACCGAAGCGGCATCCAACCCCCGTTTTCGTCGTTTCGGCGGTTCGCTGGTGCAAACGCTGGTGCAAACCGCCAAACCACTCGCCGCAACTTCTGACAGGTTCTCACTTGGAACCCTACGCTTGTACGTTCGGGACGTAGAGGTCGCAGGTTCAAATCCTGTCATCCCGATTGCAGCGGAACATCAAATCCCGTCAGTGGTTGCGAAAGTGACTGTTGGCGGGATTTGAATTTTCGACTGAGTTGGAATTTGTGAAACCCGCGACTCGATTTGAAGTTGCGGCTATTCTGTTTGGTAATCTGCCTGAGCGACGAATCGTAAGAAGGCACGTTCGTTGGCCCGATGTCCGCGAAACATCGCCCTTGTTTTTACGTCATATGTGACGTAGAATTGAACAAGGAGATTTGCCATGACGAACCGCCAACCCCTGTTTGAGAAGCTTGAAAATCGTCGCCGAGAACTCGGACTCAGCCAGTCCGCGTTAGCCGAGCGTAGCGGTGTTTCTCTGCCAACAGTCCAGCGGATTCTCTCTGGTCACAGCCCGGCTGCGAGTTTCGAGAATACGGTTGCCATCGCGCAAGCGATGGCAATGCAGTTGGATGTCGTCCCGATTTTTCCGGCCCAGGAAGTTCTTGAGGAGCAAGCCCGCAAGAAAGCCGAGCGGCTTGTGAGTATGGTTCAAGGAACGTCAGCTCTGGAGGCCCAGGCAGTTTCCTCGCGACATATCGGGCAGATGATCAAAAAAACGACTCATGAGCTTCTGGCGGGCTCCCGCCGCAGACTTTGGGCGGAATGACCGTGGTGTGGAAAACAATTCCCGGCGAGACGCCGATCGACATCTCGGGTCTCAAGATTTCTGGTGTGAAAAATCGGCAGGAGCTTTCGGTAGTCGAAGCCGAAAATGTCCGCAAGGCCATCGTCAAATACCTTGGCGGTTCACTCACTCGTCGAACCGCCAAGTTCGATCTCACCTGGATGCTCAAACTCCATCGCGAAATGTTCGGCGACGTGTGGAAGTGGGCGGGTGAGGTTCGGACGGCTGATCTCAATCTCGGTTCGTCGTGGCATCAAGTGACTGCTCAGCTTCACAATCTATGTGCCGATCTAATCTACTGGGAAACGCATTGGCCAGACGTGGTGGAGCAGGCGGCTCATCTCCATCATCACGCAGTACAGATTCATCCGTTTCTGAATGGCAATGGTCGATGGGCTCGATTGCTCGCCAACATCTGGCTCAAGCTTCACAAGTTGCCATTGACCGAATGGCCAGAAGACGCGATTGGAATGACGAGCGTGATTCGTGATGACTATCTCGCCGCCATTCGCGCTGCCGATTTAGGAGACTTTGCTCCGCTGATCGAACTGCACCGTCGATTTGCGGCAGAACCATAGCAGTTCATCCGCGAGGCCTTGGCATTTTTCAATGCACTTCCCTGATGGCGTGACATTCTCATTGACACCTGTTTTCACCGGGAAAATGCCGTTTCAGAGCAGAGTTCCAGCCTTCCAGCCCGACCAGAAAAAGTTCTATTGGTGTCCTGTCATCTCGATTTGCGGTGTGGTTCAGGCCTTGCGGCCCGCATGGCCGAGTGCGTTTTGCTTTATTCCGTACTATTGTTCACGCGAGTTGAGTTCAATGCGCTGCAACTTTTTGCCAAATAGCGGCCTTTTGCGGTTCGAACAAACAGGGCGAGTCCAACACTGTTCGGCACGGCGAATGATAGGGACTCGCGGCGGCGGTCGCGGACGCCGGGTTTGAGTGGTCGGCGCGGGTTGGGAGTTCCGTAGGGTGTGTGGAGTCTTCGGAACACACCATCGACTTTCGTCGGTTATGGTGCGTTCCGAAGACTCCACGCACCCTACTTCCTGCTCGATGTCCCCGCCGAAATCATCGCGCTGCTGTACGAATACCGCTGGACGATTGAGATCTTCTTTCGCCAGTTCAAGCATCTGCTGGGCTGCCGCCACCTGCTCAGCCACAACGAGAATGGGATCAAGATTCCTGACTCTACCGGATTGCAGGTGTGATGTTTTCAAGTGTTTCGAGCCGTCATTATTGCCCCAACGGGCAACGCCATTAACCATTTTCTCAAAGCACTGG
>JAYTXB010000297.1:0-3988 GCA_043743205.1 Schlesneria sp. | reverse complement strand
GCGGGCCGCAGCGTGAAACTCGTCGAGGTCTCGACCGACAATGGCCAGTCGTGGCAACCGGCCCAGTTCACATCGCCCGTTCGCGAGTTCTGCTGGGTGTTGTGGTCGATCGACTTAGCGCTGACACCACAAACCACCAGCCTGCTCGTCCGCGCCACCGACACTAGCGGCGAGACCCAGCCGCAACAGATGCCGTGGAACGCGAAAGGCTATCAGTACAACGCTTGGCACAAGGTGAGCCTCAAGCGTGCGTGAATTCTTCCGATTCTTGTAGGGTGCGCTGCTTACTCCGTTTTGGAAATTCATCATGAGGCTGTCCCGATT
The DNA here is from genome assembly GCA_043743205.1 of Schlesneria sp. GTDB lineage: Bacteria > Planctomycetota > Planctomycetia > Planctomycetales > Planctomycetaceae > Schlesneria. The sequence goes on along the minus strand of JAYTXB010000297.1, from coordinate 3,664 downwards.
CGTCGCTCTCTGCATCGTGTTGTTGCCAAGCTTGAGCCGCGCTGAGGACGATGCTCGTTTGGCCGAGTTGCTTCAGCCTGTGATCGCGGCTCATCAAGGGACCGTCTCCGTCGCGGTGAAGCATCTGAAGACGGGGGCGACGTTCACTCATCGCGCTGACGAACCGCTGCCGACGGCGAGTCTCATCAAGTTCCCGGTGATGATCGTGGCGTATCAGCAGGCCGCGAACGGCCAGCTCGAACTCATGAAATCGGTCACCTTGAATGAGGCAGATAAAGTTCCCGGCTCGGGCATCCTGACGCAGCACTTCTCGACTGGAACACAGCTTTCGGTGCGCGATGCCATTCGCCTGATGATCGTCTACTCGGACAACACGGCGACGAATCTGGTGGTCGATCAGATCGGCTTGCCAGCCACGACAGAGCTGATGACGAAGTGGGAGTTCCCTCACACACGACTGCATGCCAAGGTCTATCGCGGCGACACGTCGATCGCTCCCGAACGAAGTAAATTGTTTGGCTTAGGCAGCACCACGGCGGGCGAGATGCTCCGACTATTGGAGCGATTGCAGCGGAAGGAACTCGTCTCGGAAGAGGCATCGAAGCAGATGTACGATCACCTGCTGGCGTGCGATGACAAACAACGACTGGCCCTGTTTCTGCCTGCGGGAACGAAGGTCGCGCTCAAGACGGGAGCGGTCTCCGCGTCGCGAACGGTGGCGGGGATCATCGAGTCCCCGTCCGGTCCCATCGCCATTTGCGTGCTGACCTCCAACAACAAGGACCAGCGCTGGGCTGATGACAACGCCGCGCAGTTGCTCTCGGCTGAGATCGCGCGGCAAGCGTGGCAGCACTTCAACCCGGCCGCTGTTCCGGCCGACGACGAGCCGCCGACCGAGTTGGCTCAGGGGGCGAACGGTGAGTTGGTCGAAGCGTTACAGCGGACGCTCAACAAGCATTTGGGAGAGAAGTCGTCGTTGTCAGTCGATGGCGACTTCGGCCCGGCAACGAAGCAAGCGGTCTCTGCGTTTCAAAAGACTCACCATCTCCCACCGACCGGCATCGTCGGGCCGGAAACTTGGAAAGCTCTCGGCCCGTTGATCGTCTCCGCCGAAGAGCAGTCGGCCGATCCCGATGTCGTCAACAAAGAGGTCTTGCCGCTCGCCCCTGCGGATTCGCTCGTCGGCCCGCCGTTCGTGACCGCCGATGCGTGGGCCATCGGTGACGCCAAAACCGGCAAGTTGCTGTGGCACGAACAGGGCGAAGAGCGACGTGACTTCGCCAGCACGACCAAGAGCATGACCGCCTGGCTCGTTCTGCGCGAGGCCGAGTCGGATGCGAAGTTGCTCGACGAGATCATCTCGTTCTCTTCGACCGCCGACCGCACTCCCGGTTCAACATCCGGCTTGAAGACCGGCGAAAAGGTCAACGTGCGCGAACTGCTCTACGGTCTGATGCTCCCGTCCGGCAATGACGCCGCGACCGCACTGGCCGAACACGTCGGCCCGCGATTCAAACCGGATGGCGACTCAAAAGATGCCGCTCGTCCCATCGCCCGCTTCATCGCCGAGATGAATCGCGCGGCAAGTGACCTCGGTATGAAGCAAACTCACTACGCGAATCCCCACGGCCTGCCCGATAACTCGCACCTCTCGACCGCCAGCGATCAATTGCTGCTCGCCGCGAAGGTCATGCAAAGTAAAACCTTTCGCGAATACGTGCAGACTCGCCAACACGGCGTGCGCGTCGAAGGCCCTTCCGGCTACACCCGCCACGTCGTCTGGAAGAACACCAACAAACTGCTCGAAATCACCGGCTACTCGGGATTGAAGACCGGCACAACCGACGCCGCCGGTTCCTGCTTGGTCTCCGTCGGCCAACACGGCGACGACGAGTTAGTCGTCGTGGTTCTCGGCAGCGCCTCCAACGAGTCCCGCTACACCGACACCCGCAATCTCTTTCGCTGGGCCTGGCAACAACGCGGGCACCGGTGAGAGTGGAAGCAAGAGTTATTCTGGCGAGACGTGGCTACCTACAAATGCCTCGCTTTGGGCCGAGCGAAACATAAGCCCGAGTGCCGCTCGCATCGGAGTGGCCGGATCGGTGCTGCGGTGGCGAGTTGCAAACGGGACTGCCGCTCGTATGCTGTTGCTCGTTCTCTGTCGCCGGGAGTGGCTCTCATTGGCCCGGTGAAATTGAGGCGATTCGGTGAGCTTGAGTTTTGCAGGTTCCCACGCCTCGCGCCAGGAGAGGCCAGATGGAAGAAGTTCTTCGCGGTTACCAAGTCAATGCGCCGACATGGTTCTATCTGTCGTTGTTGCTGATTTTGGCCGTGTTCTACAAGTTCGGCCGAATTTGGTCGGTTCGCAACTTTGATCTTGCGCTGTTGCTGTCGCTCGCCCCCGGACTGCTGTTTGTGCGGGCGAATTCGGCTGGCTCACCGTTTGGGTACTGCTGGCTGTTTGGCGTGAGTGGCCTGTTACTGATTCGGTTGATGCTGGATTCCGTGTTCACGCGGCGGCCTCGTTTGGAGCAGAACCTCAATCCAGCGGGCCTCGCGTTCTTGTGCGGATCGGCGTTGTTGTTTCAGACAACGAAGATCATGACCGAGCCGCCCGATGCCGCAGCGGTACAGACGGTGCGCGGAGCCGATGAATTACTGAACCGCCGCGATCTATCGGGATCACAGTCCATCAACCCCGGTTCAGAGACGGGTCCAGCGGGAAGGTTACTCGCGACGACGGTCGTACCGTTGGCGGGAGGGGCCGAGTTGGCTGCGGCTCGCGCAGTGGCGTTTCTCGCGCATGTGGCGGTCATCTTGGGATTGATGGCGGTCGGTCGTTGGCATTTTGGCGACACGTCGCTCGGCCTCGCGATGGCCACGCTCTACTTGTTGCTTCCGCCAACAGCCTATGACGTGAGCAAGGTCAATCACCTGTTGCCTGCGGCGTTGATCGTGTGGGCGGTGGCGGCTCACGCGCGACCGATGGTGGCGGGAGTGCTGCTGGGTCTGGCCTGTGGAACGATGTTCTTTCCGATCTTCTTGCTCCCGATTTGGATGGCCTTCTATCGCAAACGAGGTTCGTTGAAGTTCGGCGTCGCGCTGGTCCTGACCGGGACCGTGTTGCTGGCCAGTCTGATGCTCACATCGGTCGATTCGCTGTCGTTCAAGCGGCAGACACTTGGTTCGATCGACTGGAGTGTGCTGAAGTTTGAGGCGAACGGCGGCGTCGGCTTTTGGAGTCTGTACGACTCGGCCTATCGAATCCCGGTCTTTGCGACGTTCCTCGTGATGCTGTCCGCGCTGACGATCTTCCCGCTGAAGAAGAACCTCGAACACCTGATCGCCCACTCGGCAGCCGTCGTGGTGGCGACTCAGTTCTGGTATCCGCATCAGGGGGGCGTATATGTGTTGTGGTACTTGCCGTTGCTCTTGATCGTCACCTTCCGGCCTCGACTAGGGCATCTTCCTCCCGAGGAAAAAGGCTCCGACGCGAAGCTCGCCGTGTCTGGCGGCAGCAGCGTTATCCGAACAGGGATGGTCGGCGGAGCGACTCGCACGCAGATGATGCGGTAGTGCGTTGCGAGACGTTCTTGGAACACGCCCCTCGCACACGCTTTTAGAAGTTGCGCTATTCCTGATTTCGCCCCAAGGGGGCCTCGGA
>JAYTXB010000296.1:0-6337 GCA_043743205.1 Schlesneria sp. | reverse complement strand
GGCACGGGAAATATTAGTCGAGACCACGCGGCCTCGTGAACCGATCTGTCAAACCTCCTGTGCCCCGACAGGGCACGATCATCACACGCCAACAAACCCTCGCTTGGGCTTCGCTGGCCCTGGGCTGATCTCCGAGGCCCCCTTGGGGCGAAATCATGAATAGCGCAACTTCTAAACTCACGCTGTGAGTGACTTCAAATGCCCTCTTTCAGCAGAACAAACACATCATGCCGAAACTGCTCGTGGTGGATGACGACCATCTCATCTTGGATTGCTTTCGATACGCGTTCACCTCCAACCTGTTCTCGCTGGAAACAGCCAGCACGGCCGCCGCTGCGCTGTCACTGTTTCAGCAACAGTCGTTCGATGCCGTCATCACGGACGTGCGATTGCCGGACTCCTCCGGTTTGCAATTGCTCCAAGATTTGCAGGCTTTGGACTGTAAAGTGCCCGTGATCCTGATGACCGGTCACGGCACGGCCAACACGGCAATCGAGGCCATGCGGCGGGGAGCGTTCGAGTATCTCCTGAAGCCGCTGGACTTGGACACGTTGCAGTCGGTCGTGGATCGCGCGCTGGAGACCTCGCGCATGTCTCGAACCACCGTCAAGATTGCCGACGACAGCGAATCAGACCACAGCGACAGCGATCTGCTCATCGGTCAATGTCCGGCCATGCAGGAAGTTTATCGCCAGATCGGTCGCGTCGCGGGCCAGGACGTGACGGTCCTGATTCTGGGTGAAAGTGGCACCGGCAAAGAAGTCGTCGCCCGCGCGATCTACCAGTACAGCAAGCGTGCCGATCGACCGTTCCTCGCTATTAACTGCGCGGCGATCCCCGAGAACCTGCTCGAGAGCGAACTGTTCGGCCACGAGAAAGGTTCGTTCACGGGGGCCGAACGAAAACGGATTGGCAAGTTCGAGCAGTGCGATGGCGGTACGCTGTTCCTCGACGAGATCGGTGACATGACACCGCTCACGCAGACGAAGGTGCTGCGTGTGCTGCAGGACCAGCAGTTTGAACGGGTCGGTGGTCACGAGCTGGTTCGCACCAACGTCCGACTGATCGCAGCCACGAATCGCCCGCTCACCGAGATGATGGAGCAAGGGACATTTCGGAGCGACCTGTACTACCGTCTAAACGTCTACACGATCCGATTGCCGCCCTTGCGCGAGCGAAACGGCGACCTGCCGCTGCTCATCAAGTACTTCCTAAATCGCTTCTGTCGCGAACTGGGTAAGGAGGCGCGCAGTGTCTCGGCAGAAGCGATGAGCCTGCTCACGGAATACACGTGGCCTGGCAACCTCCGTGAATTGCAGAGCGTACTCAAACACGCCGTGGTCGAAGCGACCGGCCCTTGGATTCTGCCTGAGTTCCTTCCCGAACCGGTTCGCACTGCGGTCGCTTCGCCTGTGTCGATCCCACTGAAATCGAATTCCTCCAGCGTCAGCGATGAAGACCAACTGATCCGCTTCATCCACGAACGACTCCGCGCGGGAACTGAGACTCTATACGACGAGGTCATCCAGCGTGTCGAACGGACGCTGCTGGCCGAACTCCTGACCCAGGTCGATGGCAACATCAGTCGCGCGTCGGCGATTCTCGGGATCTCGCGCTCAACACTCCGCGCTAAACTCGCCGCGATCGGAATCAGCCTCGACCGCTCCGTCCGCATGACCGAGTGAGCCATCATTTCCAGTCCTTGGCCATTCTGAATGCTGCGATGCTCAGGCTGGTCGGCGATTGACCAACTGGAAAAAAACGATCCTCCAGCGATCAGTTGGGTGAGGCTCGTTGAAACGAGGACCTGCGAATCGTAGCTGCTTCTGTGCGATCCGAAATTCGCGTGGAGTTGGCACACATCCTGCGTGTTCGCGATGAAGTGCCTAGGCGAGCGGCAGGAGTTCGCATAGCAATCGTAGACCGGACGCCTACGTCCGGTCGGCTCAAACAGACCGGACGTAGGCGTCCGGTCTACGGTAAATCCTCACCTGCCGCTCGCCTTACTTCAGGCATTAATGAGTGCCTGCAACGGGACTGCACCTGCGTGCGACGGTGACACTCAAGGTCGCCCCCCTGATCAGGGACTTGGAGAATCCCCCCCCATGAAAACATTCGATGTCATCCTGCATCCTACGGACTTTTCCAATGACTCCGACCAAGCCTTTATGATGGCCTGCGGGATTGCCCGCGATCAATTTGCTCAACTGGTCGTGGTTCATGTTTTGGCTCCGTCTCATTCTCCCAGCGGTGATGCAGACGCCGATCTGCTGCAAGAGGACCGCCCGGCGATCTGCAATTGCCGCGAACAGTTTCAGCGATTGAGATCGCTGGGGGGCGACATCCCGATGTCGTTTCGGATTGCTCTGGGATACGCGGTCGGGACGATTCTGAATGTCGCTCAACAGGAAGAGGCTGACCTGATCGTGATCGCCTCACACCAGTACAGTCAATTCCATCTGCGACTGCATGGCAGTATTGCCGAGGGGGTGCTGAGGCAGGCACATTGTCCCGTTCTCTGTCTACGACAACCCAATCCGCAGCACGCGATACCCGCCACGCCCACCACCGAACAGGCTGCGACGAGCGATTGTGCACGGTGATTTTCGCCGTGCATAAGACTTCTCAAACTCAGTCCCTGTGGAGAGACCGATCATGTTCGTTTCGATTCGTCGCATTCTATTTCCCACCGACTTCAGTGAACCGGCGAGGAAAGCACAGAAGTACGCGATGACACTCGCTGACCTCTTCGGGGCCGAACTGCATCTGCTGCACGTCGTCCCCATCGCGGTGGTACCCTTTCCCGACTCATCGACAGAGTGGGCCTTGCCCGCAGTCGATCTGAAATCGCAGGTCGCTGCCGCGGAGCAGCTCTTGGCGAAGGAACTGGGACCTGACTGGCCAGAAGAACGCCACACGGTTCATACCGCTGTCGTCGGCTTCGCTGTCGAAGAGATCGTGAAGTACGCGTACGACTACTCGATCGGCATGATCGTCATCGGAACTCATGGTCGCACCGGGTTGTCTCACCTGCTGCTCGGTTCCGTCGCCGAGAAACTCGTGCGGCTGGCCACCTGCCCGGTGTTGACCGTCCATCCGCAGGGTCATCAGTTTTTGATTGACGACCGGACAAACCCTCCTGCCCCCCCTGCAACCTAATCGATCACCGTGGCCGACGCCGACGCCCCCGGAACTCAATTTCAAGGAAGCCGAAACTATGCCAGAGACCAACAGCCGTTCACTGGTCGCCGTGTACTCATCGTCCTCCGTGACCGATGCCCAACTCATTCGCAGCATGCTCGCCGCAGAAGGCATTCATGCCACCGCCACCGAAGCGAATGAACCCTTCGCTGGATTGCCGATCGCCACTTCCGAGGTACTCGTCTGGCAAGAAGACGAAGAGCGTGCCCGTGCCCTGATCCAACAGGCCGAACAGCGCCACCAAGCGCGGATCGCACGCGAAGAGGCTGGCTGCTGCGATGCGGATCGAACTTGGACGTAGCAGCCTGTTCACGAAAGTTGTCGTCCGCACTGCTCGCTGCGGCATTCCTGATGGATGCCGTATCGTCGTCACGCGGTCTTTGCCTTCCATCAATCACAATGCCGTTGTTCCGTCACAGCCACCGGAGCATTCTCATGGTCAAGATTCTCGTTTCGACTGACTATTCCCAGTGCAGTCTCACGGCACTGAGACATGCCACGAGTCTGGCTCGCGAGGCAAACGGATCGTTCTGATCGTCCATGTCCAAGAGCCTCCGTCCGCATACGTGTGGCCCGACGCAGTACCGACAGACGACTCGCACCGAATATTCGCCGGACTGCAACGGTGAGTGCCACGGATCATCACAATCTCTGAATGGAGTCTCATACGGATCGCAAGAAATATCTGCGCGGCAACACCAGCCAAGACTTCCGAAGTCTCAAAGACTTCGGAAGTCTGTCGAGCGCGGTTTTCATTTGGGATCCGAATTACCCGAAAGTCAGTAGTTCCTAAATCGCGCCGGACGCTGCCAGCGTCCGCCATCAGGCAGGTTGCATGCCTTGCGCCGACGCTGGAAGCGTCGCCCACGAGGGGCTTGAACTTGAGACCACTGAGATTAGCGACGGGCGTCAGCCGGAGGGTGTTTTGCCAAAGGGTCAAGAACTTCCGGCTGACGCCGGTTGCTCGCCCACACGGCACCAGCGGAAATCCAGCCGAATCTTCACGACAGGTTTCGCAGCCGGAGGATCAGCGGCCAATACCAAGTCCAAGGAACTCATCACAAAGGCGATCAGGAATATGAAGGGATGCTTCATAGTCGTGGTCCCGATCTGCAACAACAACGACGAGCGACATCCTGTTTTTCTTCCACGTTCGTTAGCGGGCGATGCCTTCAAATGGTTCGCCTTCGTTGAGCGTCGGACGTTCGGGGCGACCTTTGTAGGGGTAGATCAAACCCATGTTGTCGAGGCCCAGCAGCCACAGGATGGTCGCGTGCAAGTCGTGGACGTGCAGACGATCTTCGACGGCTCGCAAACCGAGTTCGTCCGTTGTGCCGATGGTCTGTCCCCCGCGAACTCCGCCGCCGGCGAACCACATACTGAAGCCCGTCGGGTTGTGATCGCGACCGTCGCCCTTTTCGCTCATGGGAGTGCGACCGAATTCGCCGCCCCAGATCACCAGTGTGTCGTCCAGCAGTCCACGCGCTTTGAGATCGGTTAGCAAAGCGGCGACCGGTTGATCCATGCCTCGGCAAAGTTCGGCGTGGTTCTTTTCGATGCCGGAATGCGCATCCCACTTGCTGCCGGCTCCATGATAGATCTGCACGAACCGCACGCCGCGTTCGACCATGCGACGGCTCAGCAAACAGAGCCGGCCCATTGTCGCCGTCTCTTTGTTGTCGAGGCCGTACAGCTTCTGAGTCTCCGCCGTCTCTGCTGCGAGATCGACAGCCAATGGCGCTTCCGCCTGCATGCGAAAGGCGAGTTCGTAACTCGTGAGCCGCGCGGCGAGTTCCGATTGATCGGCATATCGCGCAGCGTAATCGCGATTGAGCGAGTTGATGAAGTCGAGCTTCCCGCGCTGTTGGGCGTCGGCCACGCCCTCGGGAGTGTTGAGGTTCGGGATCGGCTCACTGCCACCCTGAATGCGAATGCCTTGATAGACCGCCGGCATGAACCCCGCACTCCAGTTGCGCGGACCATTCACGACGCTCGACTGGTTGTCTTGCAGGACGACGAACGCGGGCAGATCGGTGTTCTCGGTGCCAAGCCCATAAGTTACCCACGCTCCGAGCGACGGACGACCGCCGAGCAACGAACCGCTATTCATCTGGCAGACGGCGACCGAGTGATTGATGCCATCGGCCCAGCACGAACGGACAACCGCCAGATCGTCCGCATGCTCGGCGATGTTCGGAATCCAGTCGCTGAACGACAGGCCGCTCTGACCGTACTGCTTCCACGTCCTGCGCGATTGCAGCAACGGAGCCCGCGATTCGCCCATCGCCGTGATGACAGCGCCGAAGCTGTCCGGCAGCGGTTTTCCCGCCAACTTGTTGAGCAATGGCTTTTCATCGAGCAGATCCAAATGCGAAGGTCCTCCTTCCATAAAGAGGAAGATCGCGTTCTTGGCGCGAGCCGGCAGCATCGGAGTTTTCGGCGCGAGCGGTGATGTCACGCGCGCCGCGCGGGCTTCTTGAGAGGCGAGACTCTGCAACGCCACCGCCCCAAAACCAAGGCCGCATTGAAACAGGAAATCACGTCGTGGTTGAGCCGGGTGATGCATGTTGAAGACCGTCTTGAAAGGGTGGTTCCAGATTTGTGTTCGGCCCGTTGCCGTTGAAATCGAGTTCCGTGAGCCGCACGGCGCTAGCCCAATGGAACTTACTTCAGGTCATCAGCCGGAACGCGCTAGCGTCCGATTAGCGGTTTCTTCGAGAACCGGACGCTATCCCGGATGATTCATGACAACCACGGAAAACACGGAAGCTCACGGAAAGAAGCCCAGTTGCGACGAGGTGTAAAGTGCCCGACTGCAGATCGACCCGGATGTGGTTCCTGCGAGCAAGTTCTTTCACGCCTTTCCTTCCGTGGCTTTCCGTGGTTGTCATGAATCATCCGGGCTAGCGCGTTCCGGCTGATTTGTCATTCGTACCTAAAGTAAGTGCGATTGGGCGCTAGGCTCTGTTTTGAAAGTCATGAAATCAGTTCGGACAGAAAGAGTCGGAGGAATGCGGTGCGGATCATGGCGAGGTAGTTGACGGCGTTTTTTTCAAAGCGGCCGAAGACGCGGCGGAATTCTTTCAGGCGACCGATCCGTCGTGCGACCACGTTGCGGCGGCGATCGGCTGCGCGA
>JAYTXB010000295.1:0-12119 GCA_043743205.1 Schlesneria sp. | reverse complement strand
CAGTTGCTATTGGTGCCACGTCATGGAGCGAAAAGTCTTCATGAACGAAGCGATTGCCAAGACGATGAACGACAACTTCGTTTGCATCAAAGTTGATCGTGAAGAGCGTCCCGATGTGGACGACATCTATATGACGGCGTTGCAGGTTTACTACCAAGCGATCGGCGCACCGTCGGGCGGCGGTTGGCCGCTCTCGATGTTCATCACTCCCGACGGCAAGCCGGTCGCGGGAGGGACGTACTTCCCGCCGGAAGACTCCGAAAAAAGTATGGGCTTCCCGACGATTTTGGGACGCCTGACCGAGCTGTGGAAAGACAAACGCGAGCAGCTCGAAGGGAACGCGGACATCCTGTCCAATGAGACTCGTCGCGTCATGCGGCCGAAGCTGTCGCTGAAGCCGGCCGAAGTGAACGACCAGTTGATCGCGAAGACGTTCGAGGCGGTGGCCAACAGTTTCGATCCCGACTTTGGCGGAGTGGACTTCCAACCGAAGCGTCCCGATGGCCCGAAGTTCCCGACACCGACGAAGCTGCTCTTCTTGCAAGACGTGTTGAAGCGACAGCCCGACGCCGATGCGTCCGAGTTGCTGGACCTCACACTGATGCAAATGGCCTGCGGCGGCATTCGCGATCATCTGGGAGGTGGCTTCCATCGGTACTCGGTCGATCGCAAGTGGCTGGTTCCGCACTTCGAGAAGATGCTCTACGACCAAGCTCAGTTGGCTGATGTCTACGTCAACGCCTTCGTCGCCACACAACAGCCGATTTACAAGCAAGTCGCCGAGGAAATCCTGACGTTTGTCGAGCGCGAGATGACCTCGAACGAAGGGGGCTTCTATTCGGCGCTCGATGCGGAGACGAACGGCATCGAGGGAGAGAGCTATGTCTGGGAAGCCCGCGAGATCAACAACGTTCTCGGCAAGAGTGCCGACGATTTCAAAGAAGTCTATCACGTCAAAGACTTGCCCGACTTTGAACACGGCAACGTGTTGAGAGTCTCTCCCGCCATGATCAAGTCGATCACAGGGACGCGGGCCGAGCGGCTGGCTGACTCACGTCAAAAGCTGCTGGCCGTGCGTAGTCAACGCCAACAACCGCTGCGTGATGAGAAAGTTCTCACCAGTTGGAACGGCTTAATGATCGGCGCGTTTGCGAGAGCGGGGGCAATGCTCAATCAACCCGACTTCGTCCGCACGGCCGAACGCGGTGCGAACTTCCTGCTCACAAATCTGCGTGATGCGGAAGGGCGGTTACTGCGAACGCACACGGCGGGGAAGGCCAAGCTCAATGCGTACCTCGACGACTACGCCTTTGTCATCGACGGGCTGCTCGCGCTGCACGATGCGACCGACGAGGCGCGATGGCTCAAAGCGGCGAAGCAACTTCAGGACGATCAACTCAAAATGTTCCGCGATGAGACCGGCGGCGGCTTCTTCTTCACCTCGCACCATCACGAAGAGCTGCTCGCTCGTACGAAGAACTGCTACGACGGAGTCCTGCCAGCCGGGAACAGCACGAGCGCGCGAAACCTCATCAAGCTCGCCAAGCTCACGGGCGAACAACGGTATCTCGATGAAGCTCGCACGATCGTCGAGTTGTTTGCCTCGAACCTCGAACAAGCCCCGCGCAGTTTGACGGTGCTAGCGCTCGCTGCGTCGGAGTTGCTGGCAGCGGACAAGCCACTTGCCGCCGACAAACCGAAAGTCCAATCGGGGATTCCGCGTGAGGATCGACTCCAGCAGGCTGGTGCCAATGACGGGAAGGACAAGCCGGGCGACAAACTCATCCTGCTGGCCGAGCAACAGGAAGAGCGACCGAAGAAGGACGAACTCGTTCGGGCGCGAGCCTATCTCTCCACAGACCGGCTTCCCGCCGGTGGCACCTGTCAGATCGTCGTGTTGTTGGACGTAAAGGAGGGCTGGCACATCAACGCCAATCCGCCAAGTCCCGATTTCCTCAAGCCGACCAAGCTGAGCTTCAAGTCGAAGTTGGGAGCGATGCTTGCCGAGCCGACTTACCCCAAGGGACACGGCTTTAAGATGGAGGGCGAGGAGACCGACGCCATGGTCTATGAAGGGGAGGTCGCGGTGTTTGGAACGCTCACCGTGCCGAAGACCTCCGGTGGACTGACAGATGAAATGGAGATCACGGTCAATTACCAAGCCTGCAATGAAAAGGGCTGCCTTCCGCCCAAGTCGATCAAGCTGACCGGCAAGCTGGCGGTCGCCAAGCCGGGCGAAGCAGTCAAGCCGATCAACGCCAAACTGTTCGCCCCGAAGACCGCGACGAATCGGTGATACTGACATAGTGGTTGTGCTTTGGAATTCGTGTTTCGTCGCGCTGCCGAACTCACGCTCCGGTCTCTTTTTTTGGGCTCTCCGCCATTCGTGTTGATTCTTGTGGTACATCAGCCGCGGGGCGCTAGCCCCGGTTCGATTTCGCTTAACCGGGGCTAGCGCCCTGCGGCTAATTTCTGCGGGCCAACAGGAATGGCGGAGAGCCTTTTTTTGGAAGTGAGTTGAAATGGACTTGTTGCAGCAGAAGTACCTAGAAGGCCCATTGGTCAAGACGAAGATCATCGCGACGGTGGGGCCAGCTTCGGGAACGAAGGAGAAGTTGGCGGAGTTGATTGCGGCGGGAGTCGATTTGTTCCGACTGAACTTCGCGCATGGGAGTCACGCTTGGTTTGAGCAGATCGTGGGTTGGATTCGAGAGGTCTCACTCGAACAAGGGCGGCCCATCGCCATCCTCGGTGATCTCTCCGGCCCGAAGATTCGGCTCGGCGTGCTGCCCGAAGAGGGATTGCGATTGCGGCATGGAACTCAAGTTGAGTTTGTGCGAGACGCAGCCGCAGCGCGCGTCGATGCTACGCCGCCGCAACTCGTCTGCACCTATGAGCCGCTCGTCGATGACCTGCGTCCCGGTGATCGAGTCTTGTTGGCTGACGGCACTGTGTCGCTGCGAGTTTTGGAGCAAGACTCCGTCGTCGGACGTGTCCTTTGCGAGGTCGTGCAACCGGGGCTGATTCGCAGTAAACAGGGCGTCAATCTACCCGGTGTCGCGCTCAGTACGCCGTGTCTCACGGAAAAGGATCGAGCGGACTTGGCATGGGCCCTGGACAATGGGATCGACTACATCGGATTGAGCTTCGTGCGCAGCGTCAACGACATCGTGCTGCTCCGTCAAGCAATCAACGCGCACCCGACCAAGACTCCGCCGTGGATCGTCGCCAAGATCGAAAAGACGGAAGCGATCGCTGACCTCCAAGCAATCGTGGCCGAGACCGACGCAGTCATGGTCGCTCGCGGAGACCTCGGTGTGGAGACCGACATCTTTCGCGTGCCGACACTGCAAAAGACGATCATTCGCCTGTGCAACGAACATCGCACGCCGGTCATCACGGCGACGCAGATGCTCGACTCGATGCAGAAGAACGAACTCCCGACACGAGCCGAAGCGAGCGACGTGTTCAACGCGGTTCTCGATGGGACCGACGCCGTGATGTTGTCGGGGGAGACGGCGGCAGGAGACTATCCGGTTCAGGCCGTCGCGATGATGAGTCGGATTGCTCGGGAGGCCGAACGTTTGCTGGAGCCGCGCCTGTCGAACGCTGATTCGCGCAGCTTGCCTCGCAACCGCGCGACGGCCATCACCGAAGCGGTCACTCACGGCGCCGCGACCGCCGCCGCACATCTCGGTGCCGACCTGATCGTCGCCGCGACTCGACGCGGTAAGACGGCGATGGCCATTTCCAAACAGCGGCCTCACGTACCAATCCTCGCGCTGACCGATCATCCCGAAGTGGCTCGCCGCATGTGCTTGTTCTGGGGTGTGACTCCGATCGAAACGACCGCCGTTCAATCGGCTCCACACGATCTCTTGATGTTTGTGCAGGAGTTCGGCCGGAAGCACAAACTGCTCGACTCCGGCAGCAAACTGGTTCTCGTCGGCAGCAGTGATTGGACAACCGACTGGCACGACATGATGCTCGTGCATGTCGTCTCGTGATTGTTTTGGATCGTCTGACCGCCCGCTGAAGGCGGTCTGACGGTACGGGAGACCACCCGCCGGAGTGAACGATTACTGCATCCTCGCGCAGACAGAAGCAGCTCGCTACTGAATGCTTTTCATCCGTACTCCGGCCTTGCCATTCGTGCGATTCACTCTGGTCAAAGAGCAGAGACCGCACGGATGCAACGCCGGAGTACGGATGAAGCAGGTCGCGGAAGAGCTCCCGTTCTGCTCCCGAGAAACTGGCCTCTTCAAAGCGGTGCGACCATTGAAAAGCATGCAGAGCAACCAGAGACTGTTGACGAGTAATACGACGTGTTCGTCATCCCTCCGGAAGCGTTACCCATGACCGAAGACCGCCGCACCGGGCCAAACACGCGACTGTTCGCGGCCGCGCTCTGCCCCGGTTGTCAGTTCTCGTTTATTCCAACTCAACGGATTGAGGTCTGTCCCGGCTGCGGTCGCAGCCTCGACTTGGATGCGCGTGCCGGTTGCGATACGCATCTCCATCACCCGGTCGCCACTCCCGCGAACACGGCGGGAGCGCGAGGCAATGCCTCGGCCGCTCATGAAGTTGATGAGTTGATCGGCCAGCGTATCGACTGCTATTCGTGCGACGCACTGCTCGGTGCGGGAGCGATGGGCCGCGTCTATCTGGCTCGTCATCTCGACCTGCATCGGAAGTGTGCGCTGAAAATTCTGCCGCCGCGTCTGGTGGAGAGTGATCCCGCATACGTCGAGCGTTTTGCCAATGAAGGGCGGGCAGCGGCGGCGCTCAACCACCCGAACATCGTCACGGTCCATGCGATCGGCGAAGCATTGGGGTTCTATTTTCTGGAGATGGAGTTCGTGGCTGGCCGCTCGCTGCGGAAACTGGTCGAGGACGAGGGGCCTCAAACGCCGGTGCGAGCCACAGCGTTGACGTTGAGAATCGCGGAAGGGCTTGCCGCCGCTCACGTCGCTCACATCCTGCATCGCGATCTCAAGCCTGATAACGTCATGCTGACTCACCACGGAGTACCGAAGATCACCGACTTCGGATTGGCCAAACGCGTGATTTGGGATGGCGAGTCCACGGCTCCGCGTGAGGTCGTCGGGACGCCCCACTTCATGGCTCCCGAACTGTTCCAACAGAGCGAAGCGACGCCCGCGAGCGACGTTTACGCACTCGGAGTTTGCTACTACTTCTTGCTCACGGGACGGCTACCGTTCGATGCAATGTCCGTCTCCGAACTGATGGGGCAGGTCATTCACGATCCGGTCCCGAGCGTGAAGCCGGAGTGCCTCAGCCTGCCACTGGAGATGGCCGAGTGTCTGAGCCAGATGCTGTCCAAGGCACCGGGCAACCGACCTCGTTCGGGAGTCGAAGCCGTGCAACTCTTGCAGGCCGTACTCGGTGAGATGGAAGACATCGAGACACTGCTCCAGCAGGCGTTCGCGCACCAGCCGGGCGTTCGCTGGTCTCGCGAGGGGGAGCGTTATCGCGTTCAGTTAGAGTTTGCGGGCGGTCGCCGCCAGACAGCCTTCATCGAACCGAGTCTGCACGCCGCCGCTGACCGGTCACTCCGGATCTCCAGCGTCTGCTGTCCGGCGCTGTCGGTTTACTTTGAACCGGCCTTGAGGCTGAACTCCGAAATCATGCACGGAGCGCTGGCAATCGCCGAAATGGATGGAGAGGCCGTGTTCGTCATGGTCGACAACTATCCGCGAGCCACCGTTGATGCCGAAGAAATCCGTCGCAGCGTTCTTGAAGTGGCGCATCGTGCCGATGCAATCGAAAAACTACTGACAGGGCAGGACTTTCACTGAAGTCGGTTCGCTCAAACTCGTCACGCCATGACAGACCGTTCCGCACGAGACGGCCCGATTCGCCTCTGCAATTAGACGACGACGCACAATCCGCACGACCTTCTCACGGCCTCGATAACTTAGAGCTTGACCGACCCTTCGAGTCGTTAATACCGTCAGCCACGTCCCTCTCGAAACTGACTCCCGCATCGCCCGTTCACTTCAAAGCGAATCGACCATGACTAACCCCTCTCGATGTCTTGCCTCCGCACTGCTGGGCCTCGCGTCTTGGACAGCGTTCTCCAACGGTGAGTCTTACGCCCAGACCCCGAAGCGGGGAGAGGTCTTCATTAATTCCTCCACCGCCAGTTCCGGGGAGGAGCGGACATCGCAAAGTAACCTGTGGGTGTTGGATGTCTATTACAAGCCGATGCGCATGATCGATGTCGAACTGACCAATCCCAAAACGGGTGAGAAGAAACTCGAACACGTCTGGTACATCGCCTACCGAGTCGTCCACCGCAAGTCGGGCGAGCGTGTCGATGAAAAGGCTCCGAAAAACGAGATCGACCCCCCAGTAAGCCCTCCCTTGTTTATCCCGGAAGGAACGCTGGTCGTGACGGACAATGATCGGCAGGATGTCTTCCCCGATCAGGTGATTCCCGAAGCACTGGCGGCGATCAACAAACGTGAGAAGGCGAACTACAAAACAGCAGTCAGCGTCGTCGCCCCTCTCCCCGAAGCCTCTGAACCCGGCAGCGGCGACAGCGGCGCGATCGCGGGGGTCATGATGTGGCGAGGCCTTGATCCCGAGGCGGATCGGTACACCGTCTTCCTGACTGGCTTTTCAAACGGTATCCGCAAAGTGAACGGCCCCGATGGCAGTCCCATCGTGCAAACGAAGACGATCATGCAGAAGTACTGGCGACGCGGCGACCGCTTCGATCAGAAAGAACCCGAGATCATTGCGGACCCCAAGGACCCTGAGGCGCACTGGATTTACCGTTGAAGATCACGCGCGGGCCGCGCCTGTGGCAGCGGAAGTTACGGAACGGATGTGACAATCTCGGTCAACGAGCCGCAGGGGTGTTCGATCATCTCGCGACGTTCGATCACGGAACTCAGCAATCGGCTCGCGGCCTGGGTACTTGAGACAAGGCGACAGTGCGTGGGCTAGTCCGGTTACATCCGCATCCGTATCGGATGGCCAGGAACTGTTTATACGTCACGCGGCCAAAGTTGAGACACTGGCGAGCCGCATGCCGTCAGGCTGCGGGTTCTTGATCGCAGCAGGAAAACCCGTGGCCTCACGGCACACGGCTCGCTTAAAACAGCTCACTCATGGCTGTGCGAGGTTTAGTCACCGACGCCCTGCTTGCGAGAACGTGCTTGGTTTCGTAACTCGCAGCGTGAGCGAGAAAGTGGGCTTACTCGCACGCGCGGAACCCTTCACTCACGCGGCGGGTTGATTTTTCCAACAAGCACCAGTTTGGTTCGAGTCCCCTTTTCCGTTAAGGTCGCAATGCAGCAGGCATCCTGCTGGCCACCAAACGGGATGCTCGTGATCATTTGGGCGAAGCTGCTTTTCGTGCCGCACTTGCAACACGCCTCGCTACGGACCAGCCTTTCACCGGCTCCTTGGGCGGCGAGCAAGAGATGCCGCCACGATTGGTTGCGTTCCAAGAGTATTCATTCGTTCAACGTGTTCGTCTGACTTCAACGAAACTTGACATGCAAACAACTTCACACTTCCGAATGAAGGCTGGCGGACTGAGTGCCACTGTGTTGCTCGGCGTTGCGTTGCCGTTCATGATTGTGGTGGTGGTTCAGTCAGTTTTCGTCCTAACGGTCTCCGCTGCGGACGAGCTGCATGTTCGGATCGACCGGCAGATCGTGGCGGCTGCGAAGGGAGAGCCAGTGGCATCCTCCGCTAACGATGCCACCTTTTTGAGACGCGTATTTCTCGATCTGGCAGGGCGAGTTCCCTCGTGGCAGGAAGCGACTCAATTCTTAGCCAGCCGCGAGGCCGACAAGCGGGTGAAGCTCATTACTGACCTGTTGGCACGCCCAGACTACGCGCGCCGCATGCAAGATTTGTTCAATGCGATGCTACTGGAGCGGCGGGGCGAGAACGCCGAATGGATGCGGTTCCTGCATGTCTCCTTCGAGACGAACAAGCCGTGGGATCAGTTGGTGCGCGAGGTTTTGCATCCCGATCCCAACCACGAGACGACTCGCGGTGCGGCATTCTTTCACACGAAGCGGCTCGACAAAACGGGTCAGCAGGAGACGGACTATCCGGGGCTGACGCGCGACGTAGGCCGATTGTTTCTCGGCATGGATTTGCAGTGTGCTCAATGCCACAACCACCTCTTTATCGACCCTTACAAACAGCACGATTTTCAGGGACTGTTCGCGGTCTATCAGAACACGTTTATTCGCAGCGATGTCACGTTTCCGGCGATCGGTGAGAAAGTGATGACGAAGAAACTCGACTTCATGTCGGTCTTCGATAAGTTGCCGCTCGCGACTGGCCCCCGTGTCCCCGGCGGGAAGGAGATCGAGATTGTGCAGTTCGAGAAGGGACAAGAGTTTTTCGTGCCGCCGGATCGCAGCAAGAACTTTCTGGGCACACCCAAGTTCAGTCCGCTCGAGGCCCTGGCGAATGAGTTGCCTGTGTCGAGCAACCGCGCGTTCGTCGACAACATCGTGAACCGACTCTGGTTCGTGATGTTGGGGCACGGTCTGGTGACTCCGCTCGATCAACATCACATTGGCAACCCGTCGTCTCACCCAGAACTCATGGAGGAACTTGGCCGCGAATTTGTGGCTCATGGGTTGGACCTCAAGTGGATGATCCGAGAACTCGCCCTGACGGAGGCGTATCAGCGTTCGAGCGAAGTCCCGGCTGACGGCAACATCCCGCCGCTCGCAACGTACCGCATCGCCAACGTGAAACGACTGTCGGCTGAGCAGATCATGGCCAGTGTGTTGGTCGCGACGGGCGGTCGAGATCATTCGCCAACAATCGTTCCGGCCGTCGCCACTGCAACGACGAGTGTGGCGGAGCAGACTCCTGAAGCCAAAAAGGTCGAGCCGACGAAGACCGAGAAACTGCGAATGGCGTTCGTCAAATCACTGGCCAATGCGCCGCAAGACCCAGAGATCGAATTCGCGCCCTCGTTGCAGTCATCGCTTTTCATGTTGAACGATGCAGCAGTATTGGAGGTCCTGACGCCGCAGGCTAATAACCTGATCGACCGTCTCCTGAACCAGCCCGACACGGCGGCCATCGCAGACGAGTTGTACCTGTGTGTCCTGACACGAACGCCGACATCAGCAGAGCGAGCCATCGTGGCCAGCCACCTTGCCAAACACGCCGATCGTCGATCAGCCGCGATCACCAATCTCGCGTGGTCGCTATTGGCTTCGACTGAGTTTTGCATCAATCACTGATCCGAGTAGGCAACTCACGCTCTCTCACGAAGCCAAACCATGAATCGCAATCCGCTGTGCAAACCAAAGGAGCACCAACTTTCGCGACGCGACTGGCTCGGTGGCATTGCCGGGGCAACGGCTGCGGGTACGCTCGGGTTGAGCGGCCTGCCACTGTTGGCTGAAGACCTCAAGCAGCAGCAAAAGCAGGTGTTGTTCGTCTGGCTCGACGGCGGCATCAGTCAATTGGAGAGTTGGGATCCGAAGCCGAACACCGAGTTCGGCGGGCCATTCCGTTCGATTCCCACTTCGGTTCCGGGAACGCACTTGTCCGAGTTGCTCCCCCAGACGGCCCGGCAAACTCAGCATCTGGCGATCGTGCGCAGCCTGTGTACTCAAGACAACGCCCATTCGTCGGGCGTGGAGCGAATACAGCGTGGTGATCCGAAGAATCGCGGCGTGGTCTATCCCTACTTTGGTTCGGCCGTCACTAAATTGCTCGGGCCAAACGACAGCGGGTTGCCGCCATATGTTTGGATCAAACCGCTGAGCGGCGGCTTCATGTACAAGGACGCGGGATTCCTCGGACCGAAATATGGGGCACTGGCGTTTGGCGACGGCCAGCCGCCCGAGAATTTGCTGCGTCATTCGTCGGTGACAGCAGCAGATCTCATCGAGCGAAGCGAATTGCGAGCCGCAGCCGATGCCGAGTTTGCAAAGCGGCAGCGGCCTGGACCGACCGAAGCGAACGGCTTCGTCTACGACATGGGGTTGGAGTTGATGAAGCGGATGGACCTCTTCGACAGGACTGGGTTCTCGGCCCGCGATGTCGTGCGCTACGGCACGCATGACCTCGGGCGACATCTGCTGCAAGCGCGGCGGATGCTGGAGGCGGGCGTGAGGTTCGTCAAAGTGAACTCGTATGGCTGGGATTCGCACGGCGACTGTTTCAATGGCAGCCTCAGTCTGGTCTCGAAATTCGATCAGGCGTTTGCCGCGATCATTGAAGACTTGGCCGCCGCAGGAATGCTCGACAACGTACTGGTGATTGCGATGTCCGAGTTTGGGCGGACGCCGCGAGTCAACGGTCACTTGGGTCGAGACCATTGGCCCGAAGCGTGGTCGCTGGTCATGGCCGGTTGCGGAGTCCAACGCGGTGTGGTCGTCGGCAAGACGAGTGACAACGGCACGTATGTCACGACCGAGGGCTATGACATCGGCCACATGTTCCACACGTGGTTCCACGCGTTAGGGATCGATCCCGTCAAGACGGAATACAACAATCAAGGTCAACCGCTCCCCATCGCTCATGAGGACTGCCACGCGGTGCGGGAACTTTTGGCGTGACAGACGGGAATGTCTGTTTGTGGCCCCGTTTTGGAGTAGGCAGGGCCAAACTCGCTTCGAGCGCCTCCCTTTCCACTGATGATGAATCAACAACGACGACAAACGGTCCTTACGAAAAGTGCTGTCAGCAACCTGCTGGACTTGCGCTCGCAGCGCAGTTGGTCAACTCACAATGCGTTTTTAACTCCGTTGGCGGAATGAGCTATGCCAGACGACAGCAATCTCAAGCCAGATGCACCTGTTCCCTATGCGGTGATCAAGACCGACCGGCAGATGTCGATGGTCCGGTTCAGTGCGTGCGGCAAGTTCCTCGCTGCTGCCAGTCGCGATGCCACGATCCACGTTTGGGACATGGTTTTGCCCGAGCCTCCTTCAGACGCGGCGGCAAATGAGGCCGACAAACCGAAGCCGTCGCCACCGCCGGTCTTCCCTGAACTTTCGCCGCTGAAGGGGCACAATGGCTGGGTGTCGAGCATCGCGTTTCATCCGCAAGACCCACGGCTGTTCTCTGCTGATACGTGGGGACAACTCGTCTGCTGGCAGTGCGGCGACGTTTCTCCCAAGCCCGTCTGGTCCGTGACAACCGCGCATGACGGCTGGATTCGACAACTCGCTGTCAGCCCGGATGGGCAGTCAATTGCCACCTGCGGCAGCGATCGCCAAATCTGTCTCTGGGCGTCTGCCGATGGGAAGCTGCAACAGAAGTTGATTGGACATGCTGACGATGTTTACTCGGTCGCGTTTCATCCTGATCGCAAGTCGCTCGTCTCAGGTGATCTCAAGGGTGTGATCAAACACTGGGATTTGGCGACGGGAGCGGTGGTTCGCGAATTCGATGCCAAGCTGTTCTATCTCTACTCGCGCATCCAGGACGTGGGTGGCGTCCGAACACTGGCGTTCGATCACGTCGGGACCAACTTGGTCGCGGCCGGTACACAGCCCGCCAATGGCGGCTTCGTCGAAGGGACACCGACTGTTCGCTTCTTCGACTGGGCCAGTGGCCAAGAGACTCAAACGTTGAAGGTGGGAGACAACACCGACGTTTTCGTACATGAGATGGCCTACCACTCGCGCGGATTCTGGATGGGTGTCGTCAGCGGCCAACCTGGCAAGGGGAAGTTTTTTTTACTGCGCGCGGGCGAATCGCAGCCCTTCTTTTCAACGACGACTCTTGCCAACTGCCACTCGATCAGCGCCCACCCCAACGGTCGCCGCTTGGCCGCGATCTCGAATGCGGGCACGTTCGGCCAAGCCCGCTCGCGCGCCCGCGAGGGGGACTATCCCGGCAATACCTCGCCCATCAACCTCTGGGACCTTCCCGAGCTACCGACTTCGTAGAAGCAGCTTGTCTCTTGCGCGGGGCGTTGCCCACTCGGTTCAACGACTCACGTTCGACTGCGAGAGATCTCGCTCAGCTCTGGATTCTGCTCCTCACTCGCGGCCTCCCATCAGCATGTTGCCCAACCCGCCAAGAGCGCTCCCTTCGTCCTTATGCGCTCCGCCGCCGCCGGCCGCGAGGACTCGTCCGGCCAATCGCGA
>JAYTXB010000294.1:0-13427 GCA_043743205.1 Schlesneria sp. | reverse complement strand
CGCGCCCACACGCGACACGCAGACGATCTTCTCCGACATCGGCATCGACCCGACCTCGTGGGGTTACTCGCCCTACAGCGAGATCATTCAAAAACTCGTCGCCCACGGCATACGAGTCGTCTTCACCACTTACTGAGTCCATGCGGGGACTCAACAGTCGGCAGCAAGCTTCTTCGGGAACGGCTGATCTTCACTCCATCAGTGGATACACTGAACTTAATCATTCGAGGCGAGACGTGTTTCCAAGACGAGTGAAGTACCGGCATGGCCAATGATCTTTGCGGGCGCATTGAAGAGTGGCGGCGGAAGCTGCTGGATCTCACGAACCGGAATCAACTCGTCAGTTGCAAGATTGGGCCGCGTGCCGCGCTCCGTCTGGAGCATCCATCGCCCGGTCAGGCTTGGGGCGGCCTACTCGGTGGGGCCGATCTGACATTCGCGTGGAAACACGAACTGGTCCCCGATGCGAACGAGTCCGGTGAACCCCACCCAGTGACCCGGACGCTCCGAAGCGTCCGGGTCACTTCGGATAGCGGTGATGACGACAGCGCACCGCCTCAGTTATCGCTGTTCGCATCGAAGGGGGAAGGACCGCCACCCGTCGAGCCACGCATCACGCTGGAGCAGTGCCTGGGATCGCGAGCGTTGTCCCCCAATCACTTGTTGACCGACTTGCAAGATCGCGCTTTGGGCAACCGGTTGAACCGGATGTCCCTGAACGCCCGCACTGCGCTTTCCGAGCAAGGAGTGAACGTGTTGTTCGTCGCGTTCGGCTTCCTCAAATGGTTTGAAGCGGAGCACAGCGAGGAACCACGGCTCTCGCCGTTGCTGCTGGTTCCAGTGTGTCTGGAACGAATTGGGGCCACTGCGCCGTGGATGCTGTCGCTCTATGAGGATGAACCGTTCTTGTCCCCTCTCCCTCCGTCTTCGGGGGAGAGGGTTAGGGTGAGGGGGCTTCTCTTACGTTGCGACCCATTGGGAACCATGCCAACTTTTGCCTTCGGGAATTGATGAAGCGTGACTTTCGCTTGGAGTTGCCCGAAGCCGATCCGCAGACATTGCTCGATGACGAACAGGCCCGCGAGCGATACGAGTCGGCGATTCGAGACGCGGTACGCAATGAATCGGGGTGGAAAGTTCTGAGCGATGCAGTACTCGGGCAGTTCAGTTTTCAAAAGTTCGCGATGTACGACGACTACGGACGGCACGCGACCGAGATCGCCGAGCATGAGCACTGTCGCCGGATTGCCGGAGATGATTCGACCCCGCCACCGTTCGCCGTGGCGATTCCATCGTCCGCGAGATTCGACGCGGAGGTCCATCCCTCGAAGCTGCATACCATCCTGCCATGCGATGCCAGCCAACTCGAAGCGATTCTCGCGATCAAGTCAGGAGCGAGTCTTGTTCTCGACGGGCCGCCGGGAACAGGCAAGAGTCAGACGATTGCCAACGTCATTGCCGAGTGCCTGGCTGACGGGAAGACCGTCCTGTTTGTGAGCGAGAAAGCCGCCGCGTTGGAGGTTGTGAAACAGCGGCTCGACCAACTTCTCACGTTGCGTCGCGCCCTGGAAATTGTGAAGCAATCTCGCGTCAAGTCGTCGATGACTCCATTTCCTCGCCTTCCGTAAGCCAGCTCGCCGCTGCAAATCTGTTCGATGAACAAGCGTGATTCGAACAAGAAGCTGAATTTCGGCACTGACACAGCTATCTTCATCAAGGCGAGTCTACTCAGCCGAGAGCGACGGAAGGGTCACACGAGAACCACAGGAGTCAGGCCAGCATGTTGAGCGAACCGATTCGGCAACGGATTGTTGAGAAGTACGAGCGACTGAACCGGGACGGCCAACTGCTCACACAGTCGCAACTCGACCAATACTACGACACATTCCGGCAGAAGTTCGGACCACAGGCGTTGAGTCAACTCGATGGCGAGGTGCTGCTGGAGACGATGCACGGTGTTGGGACCGGCAATCGCGACAGCCTCGTGTACTGGTTGGAGTTCAAGAACGACGACGAGTTTCGGACGGAATTCTTTGGCAGCATCGCGGGCGGTAGTGCGTTGAAATTCGGCATCTACAAGCGGAAAGAGTCCGGTGAATGGGCCAAGGCCGGAGCGGACAATAAACCGCGAGACATCTCCGTCGATGAAGCCGTAATCATCGCGAGAAAGCATCGCGACCAGTTGTTTCGCGGCATCGAAGCGTTGGACAAACTGCCGTCGCTTGGTTCAGACGACGACTATCGCCAGCTTCAGGCACAGCTTGACGAAGTAGCTCCAGACGTGAGCCGTCTGAGTTGGGGGCACAAGTATTTCAGCCTGCTCGGCCGCAACAAGCTCGATGATTATCACGGCCTCGACTGGCAGCGGTTTTATCTGGCGAAGTTGCTCGTGGAACAACCGGAAGGGGACGGTCGCTATTTGCGAGCCGGTTGCTTTGTCCGAGCCGCCGCCGAAGTCGGATTGCCGATGGTGACGTTCACCCGCGTTCTCAGCGAAGCACTTGGCGCTCGCCATCGCTACTGGCGGGTTGGCACCAGCGACGGGACAAAGCCACGCAATCGTTGGGATGCGATGCGTGAGGGTCGATATGTAGCCATCGGCTGGCCTGCGCTGCGTGATCTCTCGCAACTCGAAGACACGAAGGAAGGACGGGACAGTCTGCAAGCACTCTTGGAAGAGAAGCATCCCAACACACCGTCCGCCACGGGGAAGTCGCGTGCGCAAATCACACGCTTCGTGACAGCGATGGCGGTCGGCGATCTTGTACTCGCGGCGGACGGAGCAACGGTGCTGGGCATCGGACGAGTGACCGGTGATTATGCTTTCGATCCCTCGGCGGACTTTCCGCATCACCGGTCCGTCGAATGGCTGACACTCGACGAATGGAAGATGACTCCGACCGAGGGGATGCAAACCACCGTGCATGAACTCAATTTGTCATCGACATTTTTGGAGGCTGAGCGGCGGATTCAAGGAAAGTCGCCTCTCATCGTGGCTCCATCATCCGGCCCGACTAATCCACCGCCGCTACTGACCGGTATCGTTGCTCACATCCAATCGGTTCTGGAACGGAAGAGTCAGGTCATTCTCTATGGGCCGCCGGGGACCGGGAAGACGTACTGGGCGGAGCAGGCCGCGTGTGACCTCGCTGCGATCTCGGCGTTTGGGCAGCGGTTCGATGCGCTCGATGAGAACCAACGCGACGCCGTCCTGGGGACCGACACTTCGCCGGGCCTCGTCCGGCTCTGCTGCTTTCATCCGGCGTATGGCTACGAAGACTTTCTCGAAGGCTTTCGGCCCGAGACGGTCAACGGGCAGATGGCGTTTACGCTGCGCGCCGGTGTTTTCAAACAACTCTGTCTCGACGCGGCCCAGGCTCCCGATCGCCACTTCTATTTGATCGTCGATGAAATCAACCGGGGCGACATCCCACGCATCTTCGGTGAGTTACTGACAGTGCTGGAGAAAGACAAACGGAGAAAGAGCATTCTGCTACCGGTCAGCCGCGAGGCGTTTCGCGTCCCGGCAAACGTCTTCCTCATCGGGACGATGAACACGGCTGATCGGTCGATTTCGCTGCTGGATGCCGCGCTGCGACGCCGCTTCGGATTCATCGAGTTGATGCCCGACAGCTCCGTACTGAAGGGCTCGGTCGCCGGCATCCCACTTGCGCCATGGTTTGAGGCTCTCAACGAACGCATCTGTCAGCATGCCGGCCGGGACGCGAGAAACCTTCAGATTGGGCACTCGTATCTGTTGCAAAGCGGCCACCCGGTGAAGGACATCGCCGCGCTGAAGCGGATTGTGCGAGACGACCTGATCCCCCTGATCGAAGAGTATTGCTACGAGAACTCGGACGCGCTACTGGAAATTCTGGGGGCCGGGTTTCTCGACAAGTCGCGACAGCGCATCCGGTACGAGTTGTTTCACGACGGTCGTGAGGACGAGTTGATCGCGGCACTCAAGCAACCATGCCCTGTCATCTTCACGACCGCCGAGGCGACTGAGTCGGAAGTCGTCGCGGAGCAAGATGAACTTGAAGACGACGACGAGACGACCGAGGAGGCACTGTGACGACGTCACCGCTCTGCCTCGTGCTCACCGAGTGGGAATGCCGCTCACCCAAGAACGATCCGCGGCTGGCGGGACGGTCGTTCGGCTCAACCAGCACAGCTCGAATGGCCAGCGAGTTGTCGCAACGGGGACTGCTCGAACTCACCGAATTGCGAACCGGCCTTGAAGTGCGAGCACGTTCGCATGTTGGGACCGTTCGGTTGGGAGACCTCACCGTGACGATTCGGCCGAAGTTGAACCAGTCGTCGCTGCTGAACCTGCTGCGTTACGCCTACGGCTTCCGCAAGCTGCGGTTGTTCGACGAAACGACCCAACGTCTGGAGCATGTTGGATTCGAGGACTTGCTCGTCAGCCAGTTGAATGCTGAGGCGAGCGAACTGCTCGCGCGCGGCCTGCATCGCAATTACGTCGCGCGGCGCGAGTCGCTTGCCTCACCACGCGGTCGGATCGACATCCCGCGCATCGCGAGCGATGGCGGCGTCACCGCGTGTCTGCCCTGCACACATCACCCCCGCATCGAGGACACGTTGCTGAACCGCGTGCTCCTCGGGGGGCTGTTGCTCGCGGCGGATGTCGCCACCGATGTCTCACTCAAACGCCAGTCCCATCGACTTGCCGCGACACTGGCCGACGGAGTACGTCGCCTTCGTCTCGACGCGACGGTACTGGATCGCCTCGCGCACCAAATGACTCGCCTGACGGTGGCGTATGAGGCGGCGGTTTCGATCATTCGGCTGCTCGTCGAGTTGCGCGGCATCTCATTCGACGGAGCCGAGTCCTCGCCGCCGCTCCCCGGCTTTCTGTTCGATATGAACCGCTTCTTTCAGGCATTGTTGTCACGGTTCCTCGGCGAGTATCTCACCGACCACACCGTGCGCGACGAACACCAACTGCGCGGGATGCTGCAATTTGCTCCCGGCTTCAACCCACAACGTCTGCCCGCCCCAATCCCGCGCCCCGACTTCGTGATCGAGAAGCACGGACACACGATCACAATCCTCGACGCCAAGTATCGCGATCTGTGGGCGAAGGAACTTCCCCGTGAGATGCTCTACCAACTGGCTCTCTATGCGACATCCCACGCGGGCAAGTCGGCGACGATTCTTTACCCCACCACCGATATCCTGGCGCGAGAAGCCAGACTAAACGTGAGAGACCCGATGCGCGGGGGCCACCTCGCCCAAGTGCGGCTGCGCCCGGTGTTGCTCGACCATTTGGAAAAGCTAGTCCTCGCGAAGCCCACCGCAGCGGACCAACGTTTGTGCCGCGAGTACGCTCGCAACTTGGCCTTCGGTAATGATGAATGAACGCATTGAGAGCGAGTCCCAAACTCTCGGATAGGCTCGTTATGAGTCGGGGACTAGGCATGGCAGTGCAAATCTGCTGAGCAATCCAGAGCGCCCCCATGCGGCAGTTTTCGGAGCGCCAGCAACTTCCGAATTCGGAATCCTTTCTCGCGAAGTCAACAAGAAGAAGCGACACCTTCCGTTGCGGCAGCTTTTCGGTCGTGTGCCGAATCTACTTGTCCGACTCAAGCCGTGTTTGATGATGAGTCCGCTCGCAGTGAGCACGTACCTTGAATCGCCCGAGTTTCAATCTGATGTCGTCATCTTTGACGAGGCATCTCAGGTGTTCCCCTGGGATGCCATTGGGGCGGTCTATCGCGGACGCCAACTTGTGGTCGCCGGGGATCAGAAACAGTTGCCGCCGTCCACGTTCTTCGACCGCATGGTCAACGACGACGACTCTGAAGACGGCGACGACGACCTCGGGTGTAGTCGTCAATCGGTGGTCGCCTTCCGGTCCCCTCTCCCCCGTCTTCGGGGGAGTGGGTTAGGGTGTGGGGGCCAAGCGGTCGAGAGACATTGGATTTGGTGAACGAAACAGAATGGAATCGGTCGCCGTGACTCCAGTGGGTCCAACTGAGGGGCCAATCCCCCCTCACCCTAACCCTCTCCCCCCGAAGACGGGCGGGAGAGGGGACCAGAAAGGCGAGAAAGCGGTTGCGATGGCATCACCGCAGTCGGCGCGAACCGCTCATCGTGTTCTCGAATCATCATTTCTACGACGATGACCTCGTCACGTTTCCCAGCCCCGATGATCTCGACGGTTCGACGGCGGTTCGGTTCGTGCATGTTCCCGATGGTCGCTGGCGATCCAAAGCCGGATTCAATCCCATCGAAGCGAGACGGACTGCGGAACTCGTCCTCGAACACATTCAACGGCACGGGAACCGTTCGCTGGGAGTCATCACCTTCAATCAACGCCAACAACTCGCCGTGCTGGACGAATTGATCGAACTGCGAAAAAAGCGTCCCGACCATGAGCCGTTCTTCCGCGAGGATCGCCGCGAACCATTCTTCGTGAAGAATCTGGAAAGCGTTCAAGGTGATGAACGCGATCGAATCATTCTCAGCGTGACCTACGGACTGAATGAGGAGATCGGTCGGGACAGTATGAGCTTCGGCCCACTCAACAGATCGGGTGGCGAACGCCGACTGAATGTGGCGGTCACTCGCTCACGCGAGGCCATCACGCTGGTGAGTTCCATCCGATCAGATTACATCGACCTCAATCGAACCGGTTCCCGCGGCGCACGGCTACTGCGAGCCTATCTCGATTTCGCTGAACACGGACCATCCGCCATGGCTTCCGAATCAGTTGAGAATGGCGGCGACTTCGAGTCCCCCTTTGAACAAGCAGTTGCTCAATCGCTTCGAGATTTCGGATTGGACGTACGCGCACAGATCGGTTGCGGCGGATTTCGGATCGACTTGGCAATTGTTCATCCGGAACATCCCGGACGTTACGTTATGGGAATCGAATGTGACGGCGCGACCTATCACCGCACAGCAACCGCCCGCGACCGTGACCGCATGCGTCAAGAAGTGTTGGAGGAGCTTGGCTGGAGGGACAGGCTCATTCGCATTTGGTCTACAGACTGGATTCGCAATCCCACCCATCAAATCGAACGAATTACCAACGCCTTTCGTGCGGCATTGGTATTGCCGGTGACTTCGCCGGTGGAAAACCACGAAGTCTCGTCACCGTTGCCCGATGCAGAGCCGATCCTTCGGATCAGAGACTTTCGCAGCGCCGAACCACCACCGCGTTTCTCGAACATCGATGATGCTTCCGATGACGACATCGCGCGAGTTCTCTTACGCATTGCCGTCACGTTCGGTGTAACGCCGAGAGAAGACCTCATCAAAAGCGCCGCCCGCGAACTCGGGTTTGAACGAACGGGAAAACGCATCTCCACTCGAATCGAGTCCGTCATCCAAGACCTCTTGCAACAGGGACGCCTTCGTGATGCGGGTGACGAGCGAGTCGGTGCATCATCGTAGTGTGACGCCATGATGCGGGACACTCGTCACGAGTTCAAAGACTAGCCCAAGAGACTTCCCGCACAGGTCACACCGGTGGCATTGCCGCCGAACGCCACTATCGCGCGGCGAAGTTGGTGCCTCTCAAGGGACTTTCGGCTGTCATTGAAAGCCAGTCGTTGAGTGAAGGTGATGTGATTCAGCGGCAACTTATTGCCGATTGTCAGCAGGAAACCCTGTTGCCACTGGAGAAGGCCACGTCGATTTCACGACTGATGGTGGCGACGGGTTGGAATGCCAGCCAAGCGGCCTCGAAGTTGGGGATGTCGAATGCGACGGCGACTCGGTTGTTGGCGTTGCTGACGCTGCCGGAAGACGTTCGTCAGCGCGTGGCCTCGGGGGAGATCACGCCGAGCGCTGCTTACGAATTGAGTCGCGTGGCTGATCCTGCACAGCAGGCCGAATTGGTTCGACAAGTGGTCAGCGGTGGACTCACACGCGATGGACTGGCGGGAGTGAGGAAGAACTCGGGCAAGAAGCAAACTGGCGAGACGGCAACGGCAGCCAGCAACCGAGCAACGGCTCAACTTGGTGAGGGACGAGTCGTCACGGTCGTGGGCGAATCGCTCAACTTGGAAGGCTTCATCGAAATCCTAGAAGAGCTGCTGGTGAAGGCCCGCAAGGTGAGGCCGCAGGGAGTGCAGCTCAAGTCGTTCTTGTCGATGCTCAAGGATCAGAGTGGGGCTGCGTAGCGGCCCTCGGAATCGAGTGGCCCAGCTTTCCATACCGTGGAGTGAGCATAGAGACCACGGGCAAGTGGCTGTGCCAAGGACCTCTTCATTTTTGCTTCGTCAATCCTTTTTCGTCTCAATGAAAGTGGTGCCCTCATGTTGGACAGGTATCCGTTTGTTGTGCCGGTGCTGTTTCTGTCGCTATTCGTTTCCCGCGCGTTTGGGGCGATCGACAGCTATGGCTCGCGGTGGGAGTTGGGGCGGTTCGGAATGCCTCGGGCGATGGTTAGCAGTGATGGCCAGACGTTCGCCGATGGGACTCCGGTCGATCCGATGTCGGGCATCCTCATTCGGTCCGGCCTCGAAGAGGAGGTCGAACTCGCCTTTATGATTGTGCTGTTGATTGTCCTCTGCCTGTTGGCATTAGAGGTCCGTCGCGGCAATGCGCTTCGCAAACGTCTCGCGGAGATCAACGCGAAAAACGTTCGATACGAAGCCTCGCGCTGGCAACATCATTCGCAATGACGACGGTGCGATAACGAGTCGCTGACGGAGCTTCGTAATGAACCGCGATGGAATAGGCATTCAACACAGAGGCTGAGCGTGGGCTGTTGTCGATGAGGGTTGTCTTCGTTCCAACAAAGTTGCCTTCGTTTCAATGAGTCAGAAAGGAGAGAGCATGTCTGCGATTGATCTGCATCGACTCCCGGAAATCGTCTTCGTCACGGGTGTGATTGTGTGCGTCGCGATCTTCGTCAGTCGCCGATTTCGCGGGCCATTGCCGATGATGGCAGCGGCCGATCCGCTCGATACGCCGCTGTTGTATTGGACGCCGGATGATCCCTTCAGCGTGAGGCCGTTGCTCAATGGAGGTGTCGCCATTTTTGGCCGGGTCGGCAGCGGGAAGACGAGTTCGTCCGGCAAGTTGCTGGCATCACGCATCGTCGGCATTCAACTTACGACTGGTCGAAGTGGTTCTGGTTCTGGCTTGCGAACTGGCGGGCTTATCCTGGCAGCAAAACCTGAAGATTTGGCGATGTGGAAGGGGATTTTTGCGGCGGCGGGACGGAGTGACGATCTGCTCGTGTTCTCGCCCGAGAGCAAGTTGCGGTTCAATTTCCTCGACTATGAGATGCGGCACGGCGGGCACACGCGCAACATCACGCAGTGCCTGCGGACGATTGGTGAGTCGTTGCGAGCGGGCGATGCTCGCGGCGGCGATCAGGACTTGTTCTGGCAGCAGCAACAGGAGCGGATGATTTACAACGCCGTCGAGATCGTGAAGCGGGCGACGGGCAAGGTGTCGGCTCCCGATCTGCAACGGTTCATCGTCGGGGCCGCGATGAGTCCCGAGCAGTTGACGAGTGATGCTTGGCGAGCGGGCTTTCACTGCAAGTGCCTCGAAGACGGCCACAACGCCACGAAGACACCGATTGAAGCGAACGACTTTCAACTGGCCACCGACTACTGGCTGGGTGAGTACCCGTCGATGGCCGACAAGACTCGCAGCAGCATCTTGGCCGGTGTGATGGGCATCTTGCATGTCTTCAACACGGGTCTGGTACGCGAGCTGGTGTCGGGCGAAACGAACGTCACACCGGACGACATGTTCGACGCAAAGTGGGTTCTCGTGAACATGCCTCCGGCTGAGTTCGGAGAGTTATACCGCTCGCGGCCCAAAGTGAGGCCTTTGACGCTCGGCGTGAAAGACTTCCGAAGTCTGGAGTTCAAGGTCTGTTGGTGAAGGCCGCAGTTCATCCCGCGCGAGGTATCGGCAGCTTCATCTGTGCCGGTTGGAAATTCCTCACGCAATGTCGCGTGTTGCGACGTGAAGCCAAGCCCGGTGACCGTGGCTCACGATGCTCGTCTCCGGCACGAAATCCGAAACTCACGCCAAGAACGCCGAACCGGCACTCTGCCTCCTCATCGGCTTTCCGCTGATTGCCGTCTCGCCCACCATCGGCCTCTACGTGATGTCCGGCTTCGTCTCGCTCCTCATCGTGAGAGCCACACAATTCACCATCCGCCGCCGCCAAGTCACCGCCCTACGCGACCTCCAAATCGAGCAACGAGCCATGTCCGAAAGAATTCGCGGCTTGAGAGATGACTTCTGAACTCCGTCGCGTTTTGAATGTCAGTCGCGGCAAGAGAACGCTGTGTTCGCGATGAACGCTAAACCAAACGTTGAGCTTCATCCCCATCTCTCGAAAGGAAAATCATGACCGCCCCCAGCACTTCTAGCACCCTCTGGGCCGAATGGCGTCGCGGCTTGAAGGACCTCCAAAACGCGGTCCTCAACCCGTTCAACGGCATCACCCAAACCCATCAGGAACTCGGGACCATCGCTAACCCCACGCCCCAAATTGTGACCCAGGGAGTCCAAGGCGAACAAACCTTCGACCAAAAACTCGGCGAATACGCCACGAAACCCGCCCCCGAACAAGCCAAAGAAATGCAACGCGAGTGACGCTGAATTCGACGAACGGGTGAACGCCACAAAAACCCTCGACCCGAACATCTCGCTGATACTCACCCCCTTTCATTGCACAAGCCCGTGCGCAATCAGCCGTCGGGACACGAACCAGCCTCGGTCATGATCAAACTCACGTCGTGACAAACTTCAGACGAGTAGTCACGGTGGAACAGAAGCAACACCAGCGGCAAGTCCGAAGACACTTCACAACAGGATCAAGCCAGCAATGCCAATCGCACTCGAACCGCCATCGCTACTGACCGCGAAGTAACTCGCACGGCAGCTTCAGCTCTCACTGCGAACGATCTGGCGACTCCGCAGCAAAGCCAAGCTGCCGCCGCCCGTTGTCATCGGCAACTCAGTCCGCTGGCGATCCGACGACGTTGAAACATGGCTCGCGACAAGATGTCCCGCCGACGGTCGCTCTGACACAACAACACAAGCCTCTGAATTCGTGGTCACTCTCGATCAATGACATCGAGCGAACAGTCAGGAATCGTCATCATGCCTACCGTTGAAGATCGTTTGGAGAGGATCGAGTCCATGCTCGTGACGCTGGTTGAGCAACAGCCCGTTCGCGAGTGGTATTCCACCGATCAAGTGGCTCAGGTACTTGGCAAATCGGAGTTCACCGTCCGCGAATGGGCACGCCTCCGACGCATTCGCGCCGAGAAACGAAAATCGGGTCGAGGTGCCTATGCAAGCTGGGTCATCAGTCACAACGAACTGACCCGCTATCAACGTGAAGGGTTGCTCCCCTTGAACCCGGGCAGTCCCCGATAGCGGCTTCCCTCCCCTCATCCAAACACCTGCGCGATCGCCTCTTGCTGCGTGCTCGGGTACAGGTGAGCGTATCGCTTGCTCATCTCCGGCGACATATGCCCCGCCCAAGCCTGCACGAGCCGCTGATCGACACCGCGACTCGCACAGGCGGAGACGAAGCTGTGGCGTAGGCAGTGCCAGCCCCTAATTTGCGACCATTCACTGTTGGCAAGTGACCGCTGCATATGATCGTGGGCTTCATCAGGCGTGATCGACTTGCCCGTACCTGCACTGTTGACGCGCGGCCCACCGTTGTCGTCGGACGTTTCTGTTGCCCCTGATGGCCAGTTGTCGGGCTGCGTTTCTTGCTGCGAGCCACCGTTCCAGACAGGCAGAACAAGTAGGCTCCGCCGGGATGGACGTTGAGCCAGTCTTGGAGTACTCCCACCAAGAACGTCGAGAGCGGGACGCGCCGTGTGGTGGACTTCGCCCGCACTCGCTTCTTTTCGCGAATGATGACCGTCTTGCCAGTGAAATCGACATCCGCAAGGCGCGTGCGAATGATCTCGGATCGCCGTGCCCCGGTATGGGCCGCGAAGCAAATTATGGGATAGATGAACGGCTGCGTGGCGTTCGCTTTGACATGACCGAGAAGCTGTTCAATCTCATCCGTTTTCAGATAGACGGCCTCCCACATTTGAACCTGCTCGGCGGCACTCATTCCGCCTGCCGCGATACGGCGTTGGATTTCCTCGCGAGTCTGGAACGACGGTTTCTCAGTCGTCTTAGGATACCGCAGGCCATCATTCGGAAACGGCCCGGTCACGAACTTCATCTTCACCGCCCAGTTCCACGCCGTGCAAAGTGTTACCAATTCCTTCTGAATGGTAACAGTCGATAGCTTTCGACCGTTTCGTCCCGGTGCTTTGGCTCGCTGGTTGACATAGCTTTGCAAGTCGGCAAGCTGCAAATCGGAGATGCAAAATCCGCTTCCAAGCGTTCTCTCCAAATGCCGGAAGTGAATCTGCACACACTTCAGCGTGTTGGGTTCCAGCGACGCTTCGTGAGCGGCAACGTATTAGCTGTGGAGTGCCGACAGCAGAATCTTCTGAATTTCAGGAGCCGCTGGCGCGAGGACTCGACCATCAAGCCGAAGAAAGTCGGCGATATCGACGCCCGGTGGCAACACGGCTAATTGCTGCTTGAGCCGCATCAACAGATAATCGACCTGAGCCGCTTTAGCCTCAGCCTCGTGCTGTGTGACGCTGCCCAACGTCAATGCGTGCTGCTTGCCATGGTGACGGAACAGAATGCGGTAACTGCCATTCCGATGCTGAAGCCCAGACATGCGCGACTCCAATGTCGCCGCAACGCTGTTACCAATTTGTTACCAAGTGCGTGACAACCACAAGAATAAAGGCTTGGGCGTTTCCGCCGCAAGCCCTTGTTCTCAAATGGATTGCCCAAGACAGGAATCGAACCTGCACGGTATTGCTACCACTAGGCCCTCAACCTAGCGCGTCTGCCAGTTCCGCCACTTGGGCTGGTAATCGCGGTGCCGAACCAGACTTCTAGGAGGGATTTCAGCCGGTCCAGCGTCGCGGCGGGAGTATAGCGGGCAAAGCTCGAACCGCAAGGATCGACAATCGTGGTGAATGAAAAAGAGTGTAGGAACGGATTTCAGTTTCATGGGGCGTGTTGGCTCCAGTAGGCGTTCCACGGGCGGCTGGCCATGATGGAGCCCTCGTCAGTCCGCATCCGCTCAGAACGCGGACCAAATTCACGAATGCCGCCTCCTGCGACACGCCGAGCGTTCTGGCGAGCAATACGACTTCGGGCTTGTCCGGCGTCGCGTGTTCCAGCTTGATCCATGCCATCAGTCAGCCCTCCCCGCTAAAGAGGGATCGCTGGTGAGTCGCGACCGACTGGACGGCATCAGTCACGGGAACGGCCTCGCACGTCGCAGCGACGGGTGTGGTGAGCGGCAGCGGGGCCGGATGATCGACGAGCCATTGCCGAGCGGCATCAGGATCGACCCGTACCACACCGAGACGGGGCGG
>JAYTXB010000293.1:0-4860 GCA_043743205.1 Schlesneria sp. | reverse complement strand
CGCCATGACGTTCCCATTCACGAGCCAGCAGAGTCGTGATCAGAAACCCGCTGACGACGAAGAAGAGATCGACGCCGATGTACCCGTGATGCGCCGCCTCCCGGAGGAGCGGCCATTCCGGAAATCCCGCTGTCTGAACGCTGCGGACCATCAGGACCAGGAGAATCGCCACCGCTCGTAGACCGTCCAGACCGGGAATCTGCCCGCGATCCAACCAGGCGGGGGCCGGCGCTTGTCGAGGGATCGAAGCCTCAACCGCGTCGAGGGGTTCCCATGTTTCCGGAACCGAGGGCGGTTCCAACAGCATCGTGGACGAGTCATGTTTCATGCGAGTACGGCCTCCGGTAGGGTTTGGGCCAAACGTACCTCACACGGCAGGCCGCAGATTCAAATTCAAACTGGTTCCTCACCACCGCCGTCGGTTCACGGATGTCTCTGACGGATGTGCCGTCTGTATCGAGCCATCACGAGAGCGACAGGCAATTCGCGGATGCCGAATCGCAGCGGAACCGTCTTGGTTCACTCCGGCGAACGTTGCTCGATGGCATCGTTCGTGGCGAGGGGCATCACCGTGTTCTGAACAGGCACCGTGTTCTGAACAGGCACCGTGCCGACTGTTGCCGTGGCGCGAATTGTCGGAGTCCTGACTTATACTTCGCACGGCCAAAAGTGAGACATTTGAATGTAGCCACGTTTCGCCAGAACGTGGGCTGCTTGAGCGTCCCGCCTGTACTCTGGCGAGGTGCAGCTACGTCTCACTTCAGCCCGCGCGAGGTATATGTTGCTCTGATGCACTTTGTCGGCATCGCAGGCATTTTCGACGCGGCTACGCTGTTAAACCGTGAGGACTGAATGAACGCCACATCAGAGCGTGACCGGCGTGCTAGGTTCCGGGTGAGTCCGGATTATTCTTGGGTTCCTCATGGAGGATGCAGGCGGTCTCGCAGTAACCCGCAGCGTCAGCGAGGGCGAACTCTGATGACGCCCTCACTGACGTTTCGGGTTACTCCAAAGCCATGAATCATCCGGGTGAGTCGTCAAAGCCACGACACGCGGAATACTCCGGTTCGACATCGCTCTCCATCACGTCTGAGGTGCCTGCCTCGTCAGGCCGTATCGGAAGACTCGCACTTTGAACAATCCAGCCCCAAATGAGTGTCGGTTCGCCATGACAGCACCACTGGTGAGCGTCATCGTGCCAACTTACAACCGGGCGTATTGTGTTCCGAGGACGATCAAGTCCGCGCTCGCGCAAACGCATGGCAACATCGAGGTCCTCGTGATCGACGATGGTTCCCAGGACGACACGCGCGATGTCATCCGCGCCGAATTCGGCGACGAACCGCGAGTCAAATACGTCTACCAGGACAACACGGGCGTCTCGGGAGCTCGCAATCACGGCCTGCGGATCGCACGAGGTGAATTCGTCGCGCTGCTGGACTCGGACGACATCTGGCACCCGTGGAAACTCGAAGTCCAACTCGCCGCCCTGCGGTTCGCGCCTGAGGCGGGGCTGGTCTCGACCGATATGGAGGCCCTTCAACCCGACGGCCACGTCTCCAGTCCCCGCTATCTGAAGAGCATGTACGAGGCCCATCGATGGTTCTCGTATGACACGCTCTACGAGCGTTCTGCGCGGATGTCTGAGGCGGCTCCGTGGCTCGACGAACCGCTCCGCAGCGTGCGGATGTACGTCGGCGACATTTTCTCACCGATGATCATGGGAAGTCTGATCCACACTTCGACGGTCGTGTTGCGGCGCGAACTGGCGCGGAAGATCGGCGGCTACAACCCCGAGTACACCAATGGCGGCGAGGACTATGACTTCCATCTCCGGGCGTGCCGCTTATCGCCGGTGGCCTTCGTGGATGTGTCGTCGATTCAGTATCAGCGCGGCCAGGCCGATCGGATCACTCGCCCCGAAACGCATCTGCGAATTGCGACCAACTTTTTGAAGACAATTTCTCGGGCGGTCCGTGAGCATCGCGGCCAGATTTGCCTGCCGAAGCGGATGCTCAACGGCGTGTTTGCCGAAGCTCACGGTTGGATCGGCGAACTGGCTCTGGACCGCGGCGATCGCTCGCTGGCCCGGCATCACCTCGTCCGTAGCCTGTGGTCTGCGCCCTGTCAGTCTCGGATCGTGCCGCTTCTCGCGCTGGCGTGCTTACCGCGAATGCTGGGAAGCGGGCTGCGATCCCTCGTCCGAATGGTCAAGTCTCAACGTAAATCGACCGTCGAATCCTCTACTGGAGAGATGGCGCATGTCTGCCCCCTGTGAAATCCAAGTCTCATTGCTGGACATTGACCATCGCACGGATCTCGGCGTGCTGTGGACCGACCTTCAATCCCGGAGCGACCATTCGTTCTTTACGTCGTGGGGTTGGATCGGTTGCTGGTTGGACCGGCTTCCCCGCAATCTCCGTCCACAGATCCTCCTCGCCGAGAACGACTCGGGCGTTGTCGGCCTCGCGATCCTCCATCGCCGACGGCAGCGCCGCGGCACGGTGATCGCCTCGCGCGTCCTGTTTCTCAACGAGACCGGCGACGAAACGTTTGACAAGATTACGGTCGAACACAACAGCTTGCTGGCCGACCGGAGCGTCGCGACCGAAGTGTATCGAGCCTGTCTGAACTATCTCATTGACTCGTGTCACGATTGGGACGAGTTCTGCGCGCCGGGGATCGATGTCGATTCGGCGTTCGACCGGGTGCTCGCCGATCCGCCCGCGGGGATTCGGTCCAGAGTGGACAAGCAGTGCCCCTGCTACCTGGTCGATCTCGGGTCGCTCCGCGAGTCCGGGCAGAGTTACCTCTCGACGCTGAGCAGCCACGCACAGAAACAGATCCGCAAGTCGATGCGGCTTTACGAAGCCGCCGGCCCGCTGCGCGTGGAGTGTGCTTCCACGCTCGCGGAAGCCCTTCAGTTCTACGAGGGCCTGAAGGCGCTCCATCAAAGTCTCTGGGCCGCGCGCGGCGAGCCGGGGGCATTCGGCAGCGAGTTCACCGATGGCTTTCACCGATCGTTGATCGAGTCCTCTTTCCCGCGCGGCGAGATTCAACTGCTTCACATCTGCGCCGGTGAGACCACAATCGGCTACGTCTACAGCTTCGTCCACGAAGGCCGCGTGCTCGCCTATCAGACGGGATTTGCCTACGAGGACAACAACAGCAAAAAGCCGGGAATGGTCAGTCATGCGTTGGCCATCCAGCACAACCTCGACCAGGGAGCTGCGATCTACGACTTCCTCGGCGGCGATGCCCGCTACAAACAAAGTCTCGGCCAGGCAGGCCCGCAGATCCGCTGGACGGTCTGGCAACGCCCCCGGCTGAGATTTCAAGTCGAAGGGTGGTTGCGAGCCACCAAGCATCTCCTCCCCGCCCTCAACCGATTGGCGTAGTTGCCGCTCGAATGGAGGATGGGCACTCTTGCCCGTCAGACCTTCGTTTCGTGAGGATTTGTGATTTGTCAGTGGCTATACCTACAGCGCTGACATGGTCGCTTCGTGGCTCAAGACTGATCAGTGATCTTCAGCCCGGAGGGCGGCAAATGGTCCTCACGGCGCAAGCCGTGGGGGATTGGCAGCAGGCTCCATCAGCCCGAAGGGTGACACATCGAAGACAGCCGAACAATCATCGAAGAAGGATCGCCCTCCAGGCTAATTTGGCATCTGTGCCACTCAACCCACGGCTTGCGCCGTGGGCTACGCCTGCCCGCTCTTGTTGATTGAGACTCCATCAAAGAACTAAAGAGCCTCCCTAAGGGAGGCTTTACGGTTGCCGACGCGGGGCCAAATTCTCGGTACTCCCCTTCGGTCCAGCACCAGCCAAATCGCCGATGTTCCTGCGCACGCGATTTACTTTTCCGCGTAACGTTCAATCTCATGCCGGAACGCAGCGACATTGCCAAACCGATCCTCCGGTTCGCGAGCGAGAGCGCGGTGGATTGCATGAACGAGGCTAACAGGCAGGTCGTCGCGCCGCCGATCAATGGGGACGGTTGATTCGGTGAGAATCATCGCCAGTTGCTTGGTCACATCTTTGGGAAAGTCATAGACGTTCGCGTTCGTGAGCAGGTTGTAGAGCGTCGCTGCTGAGGCGTATTGATCGACAGCGGGAGGCGAATCGCGAAACGCCGTGATTTGCTCGGGCGGCATGAATGGTGTGGTTCCACCGAAGTCGCCAGTCATGGTCAGTCCGCTCAAACGCGAGGATTGATAGGTCCGGGCGAGTCCAAAGTCTGCCAACCTGACGAAGTCGGATCTGCCAACCTGCTCCACCAGCAGGTTGGACGGCTTGATATCCCGATGCACGTAGCTGAGATCATGCGCGTACTCCAGCGCTTGGAGTAACTGGCAGACGATGCCGACGGCTCGCGGTATGGGAAGCGGGCCACTCAGTTTGCGCAGCAACTCCTGAGGAACATGTCCTCGGTTTGTTCTGGTTAGGTTGTTAGTGGTGTGAGGCAGTATCCCAGTTCTTTGGCGCGGCGGGGGAGAGAGTGGAGCAGGCGTTCGGCGTATTTTTGTTCGTACCAGTGTTGGCCGGGATCGACGTATTCCAGCCCCTTGCTGAGGGCGTGGTAGATCATCACGGCCAGTTTGCGGGCGGTGGCGGTGATGGCTTTCGGGGCACCGAGCGACGCCTTCATGCGGCGCAGGTAGGCCCCCATCGCCGACTTGGAATGGTGCAGCGACTGCGCCGCCATGCGCAGGGCGGTGGCCACCCGGTTGGTGCTGGGGCGGGTTTTGCCGCTGCGGCGGTGGCCCGCCGATTCGCGGTTGTCGGGGCACAGGGCCAGCCAACTGGAGAAGTGCTTGGCGGTCGGCCAGCGCGACATGTCGGTGCCGATCTCGCTGAGGA
>JAYTXB010000292.1:0-2895 GCA_043743205.1 Schlesneria sp. | reverse complement strand
CGGCAGCGTGACGCGTGCCTGGTGGTAGGTCATCTCACCGAAGTTGCGCACCATCTCCCGTTCGATCGGGACTTTGGTGACGATCGACTCGCCCATCAGTTTAAATTTTTGAGACAGCGCTGCGGTCCCTGTCCCGCGTGCGAACACGTTGCCGACCGCTTCCCAAGCGTCGAGAATTTCGGGGACGAACTGCTCCGACTTGCGATCGCGTCCCTCGCGCATGTAGGCGACGAGGGCGAAGGTCTCGCACAGCATGTGGTTGCTGAACGCGAGCGCATTCATCCCGCGCGCCAACACCGTCGCCCCCGAGTAAGCCGCCGCATCCGCCGCATTCTGCATCCGCAGCTTGTCGTCAATCTGCCGTCCGACGTTCACGATCTGGACCAGCAAGATCGTGAACATGAAGATCGCGAAGACCGACAACGGCGCAATGGCTCCGCGCTGATCGCGATGCAGGCGGGCGAGGAAGGGTTGAGGGTTGAGGGTCGAGGGTTGAAGGGGAAGAGAAGAGGTGGAGAGCAGGCTAGATCCTGTTTTGAATCCCCACCGGGCTTCAAGACGGACATGAGCGTGCCGCGCGTTGCCTGCCACGGAGTCCGTCTTCGTGTCCCGAGTTCTCTTGTCCATCACGCTCTTCTTCCTTCCCTCTGCCGCTCAACCTTCCACCCTTCACCGTCAACCATTCCTCATCGTCCCGGCAGCGCATACGTCGGTTGTACGAGAGGCTTCACCGACTTGAGACCTTCACAGGTGATCGTGGCGGCGGCGGTCATCTGTGTGGTGTAGACCGTGCCACCGGCGTTGGTGTTGGCTTGCTTGATGCGCGGGCTGACTCGATCGGGCAGGCCATCCGCACGAACCAGCAGTGGGGCTAGGAAACGACCGGGGCCGGGAAGCAACGCGAACTGATGAATCACGTAGACGGTGATCGGGTTTTGCCAGCCGATCTCACTCTCGCGATAGTGCGTCTGAAGTTCGGGATTCGGACACGTGTGATTGCGAACGTTGTAAGAGGTGTTGTCGACCGAGTCGCGTCGGCTGCCATCTCGACCATCACGCCATTCGAGCACGACGCGCGTGTTCTGATCGCAGTAATGCAACTTGTTGGAAATGCGAACGGGAATTTGCGAGTTCGATTGCGAGGCGGTGACGAGCGTCGAGTACATCCGCTGGCTGGCGGAAACGATCTCGTCAATTCGAGCCATCGAACCCGAAGCTCCTAGCGGGCGTGAAGGGGCGAGCGGCGCGAGGGCTTGCACCACGGCCGCGCGCACCTTCCAAAGCTTCTGGCTCGAACTGGACGAGTTGGCATCGAATGTCGTGTAGTCGCCGTCGTCGCTCATCGGACTGTCGCTCAAACGGTTCTCGACTTCGGCGTAATCGTCGAGTTCCAGCGAGGGATCATCGACGGCCGCAGGCAACCAAACGGAAGCGGCTCGCGCTCCCGCAAACGCGGCGTAGTGCAGAACCATCTGCCCGATCATGAGCTGGCTCACTTGCACGATCAGCAGCACGACCATGATGAAGATCGGCATCGTCAAGACAAACGCCAGCGACTGCACGCCTCCGCGCTGACAGTGGTGCATCTGCGCCAACCGCCGCCAGTCCCACGAGGCCGCTCCCACCGCCAACAGTCCGCGCAACACGACCATCGCCGTACACAGCACGACAAAACAAGGGAGGCAGGCGATGAGGATGTCTCGATGCACGGAGGACCTCACTCAGCAGAGATGGAGGATGGGCACTCTTGCCCGTCCGGTCTTTTCCCAAAAGCGGACGGGCAAGAGTGCCCATCCTACGATTCAGTCTCGATATTCAACTTGTTAAACCGCCATCCATCCACTCCACCGATCCCACGTCACGATCAAGACACCGATCAATCCGGCTGGTGCGAGGAACAACGTTTGTTGCAGCGGCTGACGAGCGGATGATGGCACAGGCACCCAGCTTCGGGCCTGGATGACTCGAACGCTGTGACGAGCAGCTCCCGTCACGATGTTTACGAAGCCGATCTGCCAGATGATGACCGCGCCGCCGAGGACGCCTCCCAAGACCAGCGTCCAGAGGAGCGCTTCGACTCCTCGTTCAAACCCAAGGAACGTTCCCAGCATGGCCATCAGCTTGAGATCTCCGCCGCCGAGACCGAACAACACGAAGCAGACCAGCATCAAGCCACCACAGATCGCGAAGCCCTTCGTGGCATCTTCCAGTCCCGCTGCGCCGTCGCTCCAACCACGCAACAAAAACCCCAGCGCGAGGCCGGGGTACGTGTTCCAGTTATAGATCATCTGCCACTTCACGTCGGTAAAGCAGGCAATGACCAGCAGGATGAGCAACACGATCAGAGTGAGAACTTCAGCCACCACGACCACCTCGCGTCAGGTGCCGTTGGTGCCGTTGTTGCCATTCGTGACGTTGTTGCCCTCGTTTTCGAGGTTGTCCATCCCCGTGTTGAAGTAGTCGCGAATCTTCGGCCAACCAAACTTCAAAATGAAGATCAGGATCGGCAGCGCGATGGCCGCGATGATCAGAATCGTCTCCAAGCTAACGGCCCCTCGCTCATCGCGATGAATGCGTTGCCAGAGACTTCGCCCACTGAAACTGTTCGACATGATCTCGCTCCGCTCAACTGGCCCTTGGGAAACTCGAACTCGATTTGAAAGCGACTCGGACTTGTTTGCGATGAGTTGTCGGTTCGATCGCTTCCCCAGTAACCCGCTGCGTGAGCGAGGGAGTGTGGCTCGGGAGATTTTCCTCGCTCACGCTGCGGATTGCTGGGGTTGTGGCTTTAGGCGAGCGGCAGGTGAGGATTTACCGTAGACCGGACGCCTACGTCCGGTCTGTTTGAGCCGACCGGACGTAGGCGTCCGGTCTACGGTTGGTATGCGAACTCCT
>JAYTXB010000291.1:0-1812 GCA_043743205.1 Schlesneria sp. | reverse complement strand
CGAGGTTGTGAATCAATCAGCTCTGACCGGATCTGATTGACAGGAAAGGGTTGATGACGAAGATTTTGAGCTTCATTTTTCACGCCTGTCATTCGGCGAGTTCCGTGAGGGGCTCGCGAATCACGGCGAGTCGGTCAGGGGGGCTTCACAGGGGCCTCGTTTCGATCGTTCGGGGAGTGTTTTCGGTCTGTCTTGGTCAGCGGCTGCTGGCCAGTCGAGGACGTGTCTGGAAGAACGCCCAACGGAGAACATTGTGAGCCAGGGCAAACCACGTCGCGATGATCTTCACCTTGGCCAAGCCGCGCACGCGGAACTGAATCAGGCCGCGTTGCCGAGCCAGGGCGTTGACGCATTCGGCCGTTGAGGCACGCTCTTTGTAGATCGCCTGAGCCGCGTCGGTTCCCATGCGTTGACGCCATTCGGCACGGGCGGGGGAATCGCTCGGCAGTGGCGTGAAGGGATCGATGCCCTGAGACTGTTTCTTCTGGGCGTCGCGAACCGGCAGATAAATCTTGGGACCGTCGCCGGGATCGTTGAGCTCTTCGAGATCCTGATCCGACGCGAAGCCGCCGTCGGCTAAGTGGGCTTCGGGACGCTGGCCCGTGCGCGATTCGATCTGTTGGGACATCGGACCCAACTGGCCGTGATCGGTGCCGGCGTTGATCGCGTCCACGCCGACGATGACTTGGCTCGCGGTATCGGTGGCGAATTGCACGTTGAACGCCGGCCGAGTGCCGCCATCGGGCATCTTCATCTTCCGCGCGTCCGGGTCGGTCGTCGAACCGCGAGCCGGTTGCTTCAGCGAACCGCGACCACGCTTCTCTTTGGCCGCTTGCACTTCGGCACAGGCGGCCAAGGCGTCGCGGACACGCTGCTCGCGTTCGCGTGCGGTTCGGACGCGCGCCGCTTGTTCGCGGCGAGTCGCCGCTCCGGGATCGTTCCGCACTTCCTCCTGCAACGACGTGACCTGCGCTTCCGCTTCGGCCAGACACTCCTCCAGCGTCGGCTTCCGCCGGAACGACGACGTGCCAGCACTGGCGCGCACACGCACGCCATCCTGAGCCACACGCTCCAGTGTCACCGCTCCGGCCAACATCAACTGCGCGATCTGCTGCGTCAGCAACCGGTCCAAGACCTCGGCGTGATCCACACGGAAGTCCGACAGCGTGTGATAGTTCACCGACACGTCACCGCAAATCCACTGAAACGCCAAATGGAACCGACACTGCCGCTCCAACGCCCGCGCGCTGCCGACCCCTTTGATCGTGGCGTACAGCCACAACGACAACAGAATCCGGGGATCAATGGGAGACCGCCCCGGTCCCCCTTCGACCGCTCGAATGCTGTCGTACAGTTCGCTCAAGTCGGCTTGCTCGACAAACGCGACGACCGTCCGAGCCTCATCATCCGCCGGCAACATTTGATCCAGCGACAGCATTCGCATCACCACCTGATCGCGGCACGCGACACGCAACCGGGGAATTCCCGCCACCGGAATGACCGGGACTGCCTCCTGACCAGGCTCCGCCAAACACTCCGCCAACTCAAACAACCGACGCTCCGTCATCCTGATGTCTCCGTTCCGCCATGAACTTGGCAGGCAGAGTTTAGCGCCAGCATTTGATTCTG
This sequence comes from Schlesneria sp., assembly GCA_043743205.1. Classification (GTDB taxonomy): domain Bacteria; phylum Planctomycetota; class Planctomycetia; order Planctomycetales; family Planctomycetaceae; genus Schlesneria. The sequence continues at coordinate 183 of JAYTXB010000291.1, read as the reverse complement.
TTAGTGTCTATTTGACGAAAAATTCACAAGCTCTCCGTGACCGGAATTCGGGTCACGGAGTGACTCGTCTACTTTTGTGTTCTTTGCGGCCAACAAATGGCACCGCTACATTCCATTGTGTGGTCGGTGGGTTGCCCAAGCCTTGTTGGTGAGCTGCTTTGACGGCAGCTCAACAACGCCACG
>JAYTXB010000290.1:0-2758 GCA_043743205.1 Schlesneria sp. | reverse complement strand
GTGCCGATCATCATGGACAATCCTGTCCCGAGATCGACAAAGCGAAGTCTCTTCAGGCCAAACATCTCAAACTCCTAGTTTTTGGTTCCTGTCACCTGTTCCGCGTCGCAACCGAGTTGCTCGCTCAGTGGCACAGTGGTCGCCTGCCCACCCTCAGGGGTGTCGTCGTCTATTGGCACCAGCAACCGTCCGGTCGACCGAAGCACGACCCACTCATTGAGCGCTGGCAGGCCGAAAGGTCACTTCGTCAGTATCGGAATGAGTAGAAGATGCCACATAACGTTTACTCAAAGTCAGTTACGGTCAGCACAACCATCAAGCTCACCGAATGCGGACAGGCCGATCCAGACTGCCCAAACCAGCAGCCGGATCGTTACAGTCAGTCCTATCAGGAAGGCCGTAACCTCATACCTCGGGCGAGATTCGCAAGAATACAAGGTGCGCAGTCCACTCGCTTGCAGGTGGGATGCTTGAAACCTAGACTCTGCGGCCCAAGCCAGTTGTCGCTGGGCGAATCACAGGGATGGGCTTCGGTTTTCCACGAGCCACTGGCAATCAGACAGTGGCAATCAGACAGTGGCCACAACGTAGAGGCTCCGAGCTGTCGAGACATCCACTTTTTTGCAGGTGTGCGGATCATGAAACAGGGCATCCATCCCGACTATCAAACCGTCGTTTTCCAAGACTCTTCGACGGGCGCTCAATACATGGCGGGATCGACGATCAAGACCAGCAAGACGGTCGAGATTGAGGGGAAGACTTATCCGCTCGTGACCGTCGATATCAGTGCTGCTTCGCATCCGTTCTTCACGGGCAAGCAAAAGATCATGGACCTCGCGGGACGAGTCGAGAAGTTCCAACGCAAGTACAAGTGGGGCCAGACGGAAGCTCAAAAGGCCGAAGGCGAAGCCCCTCCTGCGGGCGATCAGGCCTAGCTTTCGACGCAACCAACCCCCCGCAAGCACTGGTGATCTCTGCCATGTTTGCGAGGGTTCTTGATGTGGTTGTCCCGACTGGGCGAGCCGATTTGATCTGCGTGATCTGCCTGCCACTCGCGATGTTCCGCGTTCTGCGTCTGCATTGGTTCGCTTACCATGTTTCCCGTCCTACAAGCCAAGCTCGAACGGTTTGAGGCATTGGAGCGTCTGCTTCAAGACCCTGAAGTCCTCGCGAAGACATCGCAGATGCTTGAACTGCAGCGCGAGTACGGCGGCTTGGGAAAGGTGGCCCGAACCGTTCGCGAGTTCAATCAACTCGAACAGAACCTAGCGACTGCACGCGAGATGCTTGATTCGGCGGATGATGCCGAAACCGCAGAATACGCCCGCTCTGAATGCGCGGAATTGCAGGCCCAATTCGATGTCATGCGTGTCGAGTTGGAAGACATGGTGACGGCGGGCGACTCACTCACTCGCGGCAGTCTCATCATGGAAATTCGTGCGGGCACGGGCGGCGATGAAGCCGCCCTGTTTGCTCGTGACCTCTTCGAGATGTACACGAAGTTCGTGGAGGCGCGCGGGTGGAAGTTCGAAGTCATGGAAATCTCGGCCACCGAACTCGGTGGACTAAAAGATGTCGTGCTGTCGATCACCGGTGAAGGCTGTTACCACCAGTTGCAGTTTGAAAGTGGTGGCCATCGCGTTCAGCGCGTTCCCGAAACGGAAACTCAAGGCCGTGTTCACACCAGCGCGGCTACTGTCGCGGTGATGGCCGAAGCGACCGACATTGATATTGAGATTCGAGACGAAGACCTGCAAATCGACACGATGCGGGCGGGTGGCCCCGGCGGACAGAAGGTCAACAAGATCGAATCGGCCGTGCGCATTACTCACGTCCCCTCGGGGATCGTCGTGCGCATTCAGGACGAGAAGAGCCAGCACAAGAACCGCGCCAAGGCGATGCGTGTGTTGCGCAGCCGACTGATGGAAGCGCGTCAGGATCAGGCGAACAAAGAGCGGTCCGAACACCGCCGAACACTGGTCGGTTCTGGCGATCGGAGTGAGCGGATCAGGACCTACAACTTCCCGCAAAATCGTCTAACCGATCACCGCATCAACCTGACCCTCCACAAGCTCGATCAAATCATCATCGGCCACATGGATGAAGTCATTGGCGCGATGGTGGAGTTCGATCGCAACGAGCGGTTGCGCGGCAGTATCGGATGACCGTGCCGGATGGAGTCCCGCATCCTTGGGAGAGCAATGTGTCACAGGCCGATTCGCCAGCGCCCCCTGTCCCGGACGCATGGACCGTGCGCCGCGTTCTCGAATGGACCACGGGGCATCTCAAGAAGCACGGCAGTGACACGCCACGTCTCGATGCCGAAATCCTGCTTTCTCACGCGCGCGGCTGCCAGCGCATCCAGCTTTACACGGCCTACGACGAACCATTGGCCGATGCTGTGCGAGCCACCATGCGTGATCTGGTTCAACGTCGTTCGCAGGCAGAACCTGTCGCATATCTGGTCGGACATCGCGAGTTCTTCAGCCTGAACTTCCGCGTCACGCGCGACGTGCTGATTCCGCGACCCGATACCGAGACGATCGTTATCGAGATTATCGAAGGAGTGAAAACACTGACTGCCACGCGCGTTGCTGCTGGCCAGACAGCCGGAGCAGTGCGAGTCCTCGATTTGTGTACCGGTTCGGGTTGCGTGGCCATTGCCGTGGCGAAGAATTGCCAGGCGGCGAAGCTCAACGTGAACGTCGTCGCCACCGACATCAGCCCCGCCGCGTTGAGCATCGCACGCGAGAACTCC
>JAYTXB010000289.1:0-1170 GCA_043743205.1 Schlesneria sp. | reverse complement strand
GCAGTTTCCAGAGGCGGCCTGGAACCGACAGTGTTTGATGGCGACGCGCGACTCGGGCGTCAGTTGGGCGGCGGCAATACTGACGAGTGAGAGCTTGTGGGTGGGGAGCTGATGCTGGAACGCGCAGTCGGTGATTGCCAGGTCGCCGACTTGCCCCAAGAGATGGAGGGCACGCCCCTTTTCATTCGCGACCTCGAAGTCGAAACCTTCCAATTCCACACCAGCCACATCTCGAATGAGCAGCGCGTAAGTCTCGGCGGTCGCTTCGACGGGGCAGCGCCACGTCACACGCGGTGAGGCCTTGAGCTTCAGTCCGTTCAGTCCGACTCCTTCGATCGTAATGGACTCTGTGATGAACTCTGGCCCGCTGACGGTGATCTCACAATTTTCCGCCGCCCGTTGGATCGCTTCGGCCAACGTCGTACAGGTGGCGTTGGGACCGGGGCCAACCATGATGCGAGCGAGCTTCAGGGCGACGGACAGGGTGGTTCCGTTCTGGTTTGCCTGCGCGGCTGCGCCTGAAGCGACCATTTCCAAGGAAGCCTTATGCGCACCGAGGACCGGCACCGGAAGCTTCGGTTGCCAGACATTCCACAGACCCCAGGCACTCATTAGAAAAACGGCGACCGGTAACAAGACCATCGCCGCCCGACGGGGAGTCCACGGCGATGTCTTCGGTGGGGCTTGGCTCGTCGCATTGGCCACTTGCGGCTTGGTAATCAGGACATCCAACAGCTCGTCGGTCGGAGATTGATTGAGTTGCACTTGGAGGCGTCGCAGGATGTCAGCCACTTCGAGTGACGACTGGTAACGCTGCTCGGGATCCTTAGTCAGCAGCTTGTCGATCAGTTCTGACAGGACTGGCGGTGTGCCGGGGATCAACGTTGAGAGTGGCGGCGGGTTGAGGTCCAGTATCTTGTGAATGGTTTCTGCCTGCGACTTGCCGTGGAACGGGGAATACCCCGCCGCCATGTAGTAGAGGACGCAACCCAAACTGAAGAGGTCGGCACGCGCGTCGATGCGACTGCCGCGCACTTGCTCGGGAGCCATATAGGCCGGAGTGCCGACGGTGTTGTCTTGTGAGGTCAGATCGGCGTTGTCGAACGTCACGCGAGCCAACCCAAAGTCCATCAGGCGGACGCGCGTCGCCCCTTCATGCAGCATGACGTT
>JAYTXB010000288.1:0-2771 GCA_043743205.1 Schlesneria sp. | reverse complement strand
GAATCGCGGAACGTGAAGTCCGGATTGCGAACTGGCGTTCAGAGGGACGCCGCCAGCGGCTTTAGGCTCGTCACTCTCGGCAGCGCGTTCCGCGCTTCCTCCAAACTCGACCGCCAGCCAATCGAGCAACTCCGGATGACTCGGCTGCTCCCCTTGCACACCGAAGTCTTCGGCCGTCTTCACGAGACCCGTGCCGAACAGCATCTGCCAGAAGCGGTTCACAGTGACACGCGCGGTGAGTGGATGGCCGGGGGCGACGAGCCAATGTGCGAGGTCCAAGCGGGTTGGGGGTTGATGGTCGAGGGTTGATGGTGAAGAACGGAGACCGTCCTTCGTGGGCGGAGCAGGTTCGTGTGGAGAGTTCGGATTGTGTTGCCCCTCAACCTTCAACCCTCGACTCTCAACCGGTCCGATCACGGCGGGGACTCCGGCAGACACGACTTCACCCGGCTTGTTGTATTCGCCGCGAGTCAGAATGCGTGTCTCGCGCAGGCCGGGCACGTCTTGCATCACCATCGTCGTCGGGATCGAGGCGAGATACTTTTCGTACTGGGAGCGCGTCTGCAATACGAGCTGCCTCGCGCGGCGTTCGGCCTCGGATGCGTGCAGGTTCAGGTAGAACTCACGCAGATTGGCGACGTGAGCTTTCGGCGAATCGTCGTTCAATCCGCGAGCGATGATCGAGTTGATCGTGTCTCCCGCCGCGAGTGCCAGAGCCGCGTCATCGGTCAACCGACCGCGATAGAGACGGAGTTCATCCAGCTCGCCAGTGAACGGCTTCGCGCTGCCGCCTGCTCCGACGATGAGTGGCAGCTTGACGCGAATGGGATTGCTGAGCAGGTCGGTGATGACGGAGACATCTGACCGTTCGCCGTTGACTCGCATGACTACACCGCGAGCGGCGCTCGATCCGTCATACGAGACGAAGACGTGCGACCATTGATCGACGGGCAAAGGCTGCTTTGTCTCGATGCGAATCAGGTCATCGAGAATCCGCCCAGAAAACAGGGCCTGCACTCGGCCCGACGGTTCGATGCGCAGCTCGTACCCGCGCGAGGCGTTGTCGTGATCCATGCGGGCAAGGATCGTCATGGCCTCGCCTCCGTGCGGCTTCACCCAGAGGGAGATCGCGAACGATTCGTCCTCGCCAAAATCGCCGATGTCACCGGCGTGGAACGATCGCTGGCCATCGAACTCAGCCGCCTGATTGATGCGTCCGACAGCAAACTTCGGGTGACCGTCGCTCCATGTCCCAGCCTTCGTACCGACCGATAGCTGCGCAGCCCCGTGAGTCATCGTCTGAACTTCGGCATTGCCGTCGAAGGGGACTCGTGCATCGATCCCCTTCATTTCCATCCAATCGAACACCGTGGTCTCCATTTGAATCTCGTTAATCAGTCGAGCGATGCCGTCGCGCACTTGCGGGGCCATCTTGGACCAAGCCTGTTGGGCGGCGGTAGCCTCGTTCTGCAACTCGGTCAGCTTGGCGAGCTGGTCCGTCGTCGGAGCGGGGAGGTACGGCATCGAGTTGCTGTTGCGGATGTACTTGCCCGGCTCTGGGACTCGGTTGAAGTAGTCGAACAATTGATAGAACTCGCGCTGGCTGATCGGGTCGTACTTGTGATCGTGGCAGCGGGCGCAGCCGATCGTCAGACCGAGCCACACGGTCGCGGTGGTCTCAACACGATCGACGACGTACTCGATGCGAAACTCCTCGGGAATGATTCCGCCTTCGGCGTTGCCGCGATGATTGCGGTTGAAGCCGCTCGCGATGAGACGTTCGTCGGCGATCATTGCTTGTCCTGTCCCCTCGCCCCTCGCCTCGGGCACCGCCGCTTCGGTGGTCGGGAGAGGGTTAGGGTGAGGGGTTCTTTCTGCTGCTGCTCCCGCGTTGTGATAGGGAAGAGTCGAGTCGCGTTCAACTGGGGACGCGATCTCAATGCTCGGCCCCCTCACCCTAGCCCTCTCCCCCGAAGACGGGGGCGAGGGGACAGGAGCAGAGTCACGCGGCAACAAATCGCCCGCCAACTGATACACGGTGAACTCATCAAACGGCTGATTCCGATTGAAGGCGTCGATCACTCCGTCGCGGTAGCGCCACATGAAGCGTGGCCCGTCAGTTTGATAGCCGTTCGTGTCGGCATAGCGTGCGGCGTCGAGCCAGACGGTCGCCATGCGTTCTCCAAAACGAGGCGACGCCAGCAAGCGGTCGATCTGTTTTTCAAACGCATCGGGCGACGAGTCACTCGTGAATTCGTCCAGCTCTTCGAGTGACGGAGGAAGCCCGGTGAGATCGAACGCCGCGCGACGCAGCAACGTCGGCCTGTCGGCTTCGGGCGAGACCTTCATCCGTTCCTGATCGAGCCGGGCGCGAATGAATAGATCGACGGGACTGCGCGCCCCGGTGGACTGTTCGGTAACGGGTGGAATCGCGGCGTGAGGTGGAATAAAGGACCAATGCGTTTGATAGGCGGCACCGTCGTCGAGCCATCGCCGCAAGAGTTCGATGTCATGCGAGGTGAGCTTGGTATCACTCTTCGGTGGAGGCATGACTTCATCCGGATTGGACGACATCACGCGGCGCAGGGCTTCGCTGGTGGAACTGCTGCCGGGTGAGAACGCCCGCGCGCTCCCCTCGCGTTCTTTCACGGCGGACTCACGGAGATCAAGCCTGAGTTCCGCTTGACGTTTGGCTGAATCAGGACCGTGACAGGTGAAGCACTTGTCCGACAAGATCGGACGGATGTCGCGATTGAACGTCACACGCGGCT
>JAYTXB010000287.1:0-2102 GCA_043743205.1 Schlesneria sp. | reverse complement strand
GCCGAAGACGCAACCCTTTCAGGGTAGAAACTGTTTTGGTCCACGTTCCCAGGGTAGCCGCGAAGCGCGGCAACCCTGGGCTGTGTGACGTAATCCCTTCGGGATAAAGACCGATGATCTTCCTGCCCGGCGTCGAACAACGTCGGAATTTCCGAGTGCTCCGTGTTTCAGTCCTGTAGGGTGGGCAGTGCCCACCCTACGGGTATCCGGACAGACACCTAGCCGCCGGTGTTTTTCGCCTAGACCGGCGGCGAGCGGCGTGCCGCTCAGTTTGGAATTCAACACGAATGGCGGAGAGCCTCCAGAACTCAACTCCATCCGAGACAACCTTGTCATGGGGTGCTGCTGAATCGCCGTGGCACTCACTTGGCAGGGAGATGCCCCGCCGGGACACGGTGGCTATACTCACGCCCCTTCGACTTCCTCATTCCTCTCCCTCGTTATTGGCGGAGTCTGCTCGTGCTGGCCGGTCCCCTGTTTTCTCGTGAGGCGCTCACCGTGCCTCGGCAACTCAAACACTTCTTGGTGCGATCGGGTTACGTCGGAGCGTTGTTCGTTCTGATGTACACCGCCGCGCAAACCACGTTCGGCTGGCAGCAGGTCCGCAACGTGGGTGACATCGCCCGGTTTGGCAAGTTGGTCTTCGCGGTCTTCGCGTTCGTGCAATTGACGTTGATGATTTTCTTCTCGGTGTTATTTGCCGCAGGCAATGTCTCACAGGAGAAGGATCGGCGGACGATGTTGTTGCTGCTGATGACCGACTTGCGCGACCGGGAATTGGTCTTGGGAAAACTCTGTGCGAGCCTGCTGCTGCCAGCGGTGTTGCTCGCGTCGTCGATCCCCGTGTTGGCCATCATTCACATGCTGGGCGGCGTGTCGCTGGAGCAGATCGGCTGCGTGATCGCGATCTCGGCGTCGGCGGGTTTGGTTGCGGGGGCGTGGGGATCGCTCGTCGCGTTCTGGCGGGAGAAGACCTTTCAAACGCTCGCCATCAGTTTGATCGGCGTCGTCATTTACTTGGGTGCGGTCGAAGCGACCGCAATCTTGGCTGGAGTAAACTCCACCGCGAGTTTCGTCGTCGGGACACTCAATCCGTTTCGCGCGTTATTCCGAGTTCTCGAACCGTTCAATACGACGGGTGGCACCACGTTCGTGACGGCGGCACTTGTCTCGACGGCTACGCTGACGGGTCTCGGTGTGGCGCTGACTCTCGCGACCATCTGGCAAGTGCGCATCTGGAATCCTTCGCGGACGCTGGGCGAAGCGGCGACGAAGGATGAGAACGTGGCCGGTGTCGTTCGTCCGCCACGCGTGGTTTGGAACAGCCCCGTCATCTGGCGCGAGATGAAAACGAAGGCTTACGGTCGCAAAGCGATCTTCATCAAGTTGGCGTATCTGGTCGTCGCGGCCTTCGCGATCTATTCGATTTTGTCGTCGCCTCCCGATGGCAGCCTCGTGCTGGGGATGATCTCACCGGCGGGCGCGGCCTTCGTCGGCTTGAGCCTGCTGACGATGCTGCTGGTCAACGCACAAGCCGTCACGTCGCTGACGAGTGAACGCGACGTGGGGACGCTCGAACTGCTGCTTGTGACCGATATCACGGCCAAAGAATTCATCCTCGGGAAGTTGGGCGGAGTCCTCTACAACAGCAAGGAGTTGATCCTGACGCCGCTGTTGTTCATGGCGTGGTATGCGGTGCAGGGGACAATCACCGTGGAGAACTTCATTTACGTGGCGCTCGGTTTTCTGACGCTGGTCCTGTTCGCGGCCATGCTGGGACTGCACTCGGGGTTGAGCTACGGCATCTCGCGCACGGCGATCGCGAACAGTCTGGGGACAATCTTCTTTCTGTTCGTCGGCATCTTCATCTGCATGATCCTGATCCTGCAGGCGCGCGCCTCCTTTGGTCTGCAACTGCCGAGCTTCCTAGTGTTCATCCTGGGAGGAAGCCTTGGCCTGTGGGTGTCGCTCACACATCGCAACCCGAGTCCCGCGCTGACACTCGCGGCGGGCATCCTGCCGTTCTGCACGTTCTATGCGATCACCAGTTTTCTACTGGGCCAGACGCTGGGAGTCTGCCTGTTCGTCGTCGCGGCCTACGG
>JAYTXB010000286.1:0-1533 GCA_043743205.1 Schlesneria sp. | reverse complement strand
GACGGCCCTGATGGAAGACCTCAAGAAGAACGGTCTCCCCAATCCCAACGCCATTTTGCAGCGTCCCGACACGGCGCTGGTCCTTGTGCGAGCGAAGCTCCCGCCGCTGCTCAGCAAGGGTGAGAAGATCGATGTCGAAGTGCGTGTCCCCGACAGTGCGAGTGCCACGAGCATTGCAGGCGGTTGGCTGATGGAGGTCTATCTGACTGAGCAAGCCTTCATTCCGGGACGCGGTGTTTTGAAGGGACACGCCTACGCGAAGGCCGAGGGAGCAATCCTGACATCCGGCATTGGCAGCGACGCCGCAAATTCACCCGCGCTCCTCAAGCAGGGGCGTGTTCTCGGCGGTGGGTTCGTGTTGAAAGAACGCGATCTCGCGCTCTATCTGCGCAACGACTACCGCAGCATCCGCAACGCTACGCGCATTGCGGACGTGATCGGGCAACGATTCCATGACTTCGATAAGCAGGGGATCAAGAAGCCAATGGCGGAGACGAAAACCGATCAGAAGATCGAACTGATGGTCCATCCCAAGTACAAAAACAACTATCCGCGTTACCTCCAAGTGATCCGACACATGGCCTTCAAAGAGGACAGCGTCGCGATGCGCGTGCGGATGCAGCGACTGAAGCAGGAGCTGTTCGACCCCGAGAAGTCGGATGAGGTTGCCCTGCAACTGGAGGCAATCGGCGGAGAGTCGTTGCCGACTCTGAAGCAGGGACTGACATCGCCACTGATAGAATGTCGGTTCCATGCGGCGATCGCGCTCGCGTATCTCGGCAGCTCTGATGGGTTGCCCGTACTGATCGAAGCAGCTCGCACCGAGCGGGCCTTCCGCGTGTTTGCGCTCGCGGCCATGTCCACGCTCGAAGACGCCGAAGCTCACATCGGACTGCGCGAACTGATGAGCGACTCCACGCCCGAGACACGCTATGGAGCATTCCGCGCACTCTGGACACTCGACAAGAAAGACCCGTTCATCCGTGGCGAAACGCTGGGGCTGCCCGAGAACGTCGAACTGAAAAAGAATCGCAATCTGGGTGACTACAAGCTGCACGTCCTGCAAACGACGGGCGAACCGATGGTTCACGCGACGCTCCGCACGCGGCCCGAGATCGTCGTGTTCGGTGCGGGCCAGGAGTTCCTCGCCCCGATGTATCTGACCGCCGGTCGGCACATCATGGTGACTGCACAACCGGGAGCAACAACGGTTTCACTGGCGCGGTTTGAAGTCGGCAAGCCTGATGAACGGCGCGAGGTTCCGATTCGCGTGGCGGACGTGATTCGCGCTGCCGATGATCTCGGTGCGACCTACCCCGACATCGTGCAGATGTTGGCCGACGCTTCAAAACAGAAGAACTTGCCGACGCGACTTGCCGCCAACGAACTCCCCGAAGGAGGCCGCATCTACTATCGCCCCGGCAGCGATCCGACCAAGCCAGGGAGCAAGAAGGGGACGAAGGTCGGCAAAGAGAACTACATGCCGAACCTGTTCCCCGAACAGAACGATCCCGAAGAAGTGGCGGCTCGCAA
>JAYTXB010000285.1:0-2376 GCA_043743205.1 Schlesneria sp. | reverse complement strand
TCAACACTTCGATCCAATCGCGTTTCATCAGACTGGCCCGTACTGGCCGGCGCTGGCGTTCCTCAGCGCGTTCTTCGTTGAGTTCGCGGCGATGGGTGTGATCTTCAACATCGTGCGGCAGCAACCGGCCAAGTCGGGCGACTTCTTCCTGATCCTCGCGACGCCGGTCGCCTACTTCGGTGCCGTGTACGGTTTGACGTGCAATGTCTTCGAGTTCTGGCAGGGACTTTTTGCGCTCGGCATGACGGTGATCTACGGCTATCTCACCGTGCTGTGTGCGCAGCTCAACCCGCAAGGCAAGGCGGTGTCGGCCGCACTGGCGGGACTGGCGGGCACGTTCCTCATCATCGCCGCGCCGCTGCACTTCACCGGGCACTGGGTGACGATCGCGTGGATTGCCGAGAGTGTTTTGCTTGTCGAGATCGGACTGAGGTTCCGCGAGAAGACGCTGACGCTGACGGGCCTCGCACTGCTCGCCAAAGTGCAGTTCATCCTACTGATCTATGCGTTGGCCACGTTCGCCGATCCGGTTGGGTTTCAGACCGCCTTCGTGCGGAAGCAGTTTCATTGGATCAACGGCCCGGCCGCGCATGAGACCTCGTGGACGGACATCTTCAACGGGCGTTCGTTCAGCTATCTCGTGGACGTGCTGGGGATGGGTTGGTTGGCGTGGAGCTGCCGTCGTCGCGCGAAGGCGGGGCAGTCCGACGACCTGTTCGGGATGAAGAGCCGCGACCTCGAACTGTGGTTGGCGGCGGGAGTCCCCTTGATCGGCCTGATGCTCGCCATCACCGAGACCTTCGTCTGGGGAACACTGCGGCAGTGGCATGGTCTGACGATCTTGAGTGGCTTCACGATGTGGGCCGCTTTGGCGGGAGTCGCCCTGATCGCGTGGTCGGTCTTCGTCGGGCCGCGACTGCTCGAACGACTCGGCTGGTTCCTGTTCGTGCTGATGGGGGGAGCGTTGTTGCTGAACCTCGGCTGGTCGAGCTTCGGTCTGTTGGAACGCGGGATTGACGAAGCGAACTGGGCCGCTCACTGGTGGCTACTCAATCCGCGCGGGTTCGGTTTTTTGAGTGTCTTCGTGGCGGGCGTGTTGACGGCGCTGATTTACAAGTCGGCGGCAGCGCGTCGTTGGGAGGAAGACCCCCTCACCCTAACCCTCTCCCCCGCAGACGGGGGCGAGGGGACAAGAAAAGGAAACGAAGGCATTCCCAATGATGCCCGCGTTCCGCTCGACCGGCTGTTTGGGAGCGCGGCGTTTGTCCTCGCGCTGACGATGGTGTTGCTGGAGACGTTTGCGTGGGGCAAGACTCACGATTGGACGGGCGTGTCGATCTTGAATGCCTTCGTCACGTGGGTGTCGTTGTTCGGAGCGGGGCTAGCCGTGTGGAAGTTTGTGAGGCGGTCGATTGGTCTCGACGGATTGCTCGTGGCGACGTTTGTTGTCCTCGGAAGCTTCTTGGCGATGAACTCGGTCCTCACGCTGAATCGCGCTGAACATATGGAAATCGCGAACAGCGCTGGATGGTCCGTTGCGGCCGGGGCAGCGGTCGAGGCGACTGGCACCGAAGGGAATGTGGATTGGTGGCTCCTCAATCCGCGCGGACTCAGTTTCCTGTTGGCAATCTGCGCGACGTGGTTGGCCGCGTGGCTCGAACGACGATTGCGACAGTCTCAGCCCGAGGTGAGCGAGCGGCTCGGCGAGACCATGACGCGCGGTGAGCAGTTCGGTTTGATGGCGTGCTTCGTCGGTCTGGCGGTCGTGCTGTTGGAGACGGCTGCATGGGGAATGCCACGCCGATGGTTGGAGGACACGTTGGCGAGCAGTCTCGCGCTAGGAACGGCTCCGTTCGCATTGGGCCTCGCCGTGTGGGCCGCTTGGTATCGGCGTCGTGTGTTGAACGGAGCGGTCGCTTGCGCGTTTGTGTTGCTCGGTGTCTGTCTGTTTGTGTCGGGAATCGCCGCGTTGGATGGCCGCTCGACTGTCGTCGCGGCCTCAACGGGTGAGACCGTGGTCCGTCTGTGGTTGCTCCATCCGCGCGGGGTGGCATTTGTCATCGGCATCATCGCGGCGGGGATTGCGTCTGCGCTGTATCTGCGGGCGTCACAAGCCGGGACGAGCCGACTCACCACGGATCACGATCACGCCAGGTTCGACTTCGACTTGAACGCGCTCACCTACAGCCAAGCTCTCGGCGTGAGTGCGTGGTTGACGGGACTCGCGCTGTTCACGATCGAAGCGATTGGGCAAGGAGCCGCACGACATTGGCAGACGGAGACGAGCCTCGCGATCACATTGTCTTGGACCGCCTACGCGCTGGGGACACTCATTGCGGGCATCTACTGGCGCAGCGGCACCGTGCGTGTCCTCGC
>JAYTXB010000284.1:0-3481 GCA_043743205.1 Schlesneria sp. | reverse complement strand
GTGACCTTCGAGATCGACTCGATCACCCCCGCGACGGGAGACGGCACGTCCGTTTGAAAGTACCCGAAGAACCCCTTCGTCCGCGCGAGCGGCTCGCCGACCGCGACGCGATCCCCCTCGCGCTTGAGCAACGACCGCACGAGATCCCCCGCCGAGACACCCAGCCGCTTGGCCAGATTCACCGGCGTGGCGTCTCCCGGCATCATGGTCCGCGCCACGACATCGCGCGCCGCCACCGACTGCCCCGCCGCGACCAGCACGTCCCCGGCAATCGGCAACACGCGCCGCCGCCGCCACGAGCCACCGCGCGAAACAGTCAATCCCGGTGTGTACGACTGAGCCATCCGTGAATCCAATCGTCCGTTGTCTGTGCTGCATTTCGTCCTCTCGCCCGAGCCTTGCCGAGTGAGAGTGTGACCTCTTGCTTGGTCGCGCGCGGTCTGTCAATCCAACATGTCGCCGTTGACCCTGTCGCAGTCAAGGATGAGAGGTTTGCACGTTTAGCCCCGACCGCGAGGGGTATAACTCAACGAAGCCAGCCAGCGAAGGCACGACAAGCGGCGTACAAGGTTTATCGCGAAGTGTCCGAACTGAAAATGAGGTGTCTCCACTATGAAACGATCACCGCTACTCCAGTTACATTCCCTCGTGCTGTCGTGTGGCTGTTGGCTGATGACGATGGATGAGGCTCGCGCGGCAGAGGCGGAGTGGCCACAGTGGCGCGGCCCGTTGGGGACAGGAGTTGCGCCGGAGTCTGATCCTCCTGTGGAATGGAGTGAAACGAAGAATGTACGTTGGAAGGTGGCACTGCCGGGGAAGGGGCATTCGACGCCGATCGTGAGCGGGGATCGCATCTACTTAACGACGGCGGTCCCTATCGGCGATGAGTTGCCCCCGCAGCGCAGCACGGCACCGGGAACGCATGATGGCGTGCCAGTGACTCAGCGGCATGAGTTCGTCGTACTGGCAATCCATCGGCGCGACGGCAAGCAACTCTGGCAAAAGCAGGTTCACACGAAGTTGCCTCATGAGGGCGGGCATTACACGGGCAGTCTCGCGTCGAATTCGCCCGTGACGGATGGTGAGTTTGTCTTTGCGTACTTTGGCTCGCACGGGCTGTACTGCCTCGACGTGCAGGGCGAAGTGAAGTGGCAGAAGCAGTTCGGTGAGATGCAGACCAAGCACGGACACGGAGAGAGCTCGTCGCCCGCGCTGTATGGGGACCACGTGTTCGTCAACTGGGATCACGACGGGCCATGCTTCGTCGCGGCGTTCGATAAGCGGACGGGACGGCAGGTCTGGAAGGTCGATCGGGACGAAGAGACTTCGTGGTCATCGCCCATCATCGTCGAGAACGATGGCCGGGCGATGCTGATCGTCGCCGGGACCAATCGCGTGCGAGCCTACAACCCGGCCACGGGCAAGGTGATTTGGGAGTGCGGCGGCCTTTCATCGAACATCGTCGCTACTCCGGTTGCCGCTGGCGGGATGTTGTTCGCCGGAAGCAGCTACGAGAAACGGGCGTTCGTTGCAATTCGACTCGACAGGGCAAACGGCGACCTCACGGGGACCGACCGCGTCGCGTGGACTCGCAACCGAAGAACGCCCTACGTACCGTCTCCGCTGCTCTATGGAGACTCGCTCTACTTCTTGACGCACTATCAGGGAATCCTCTCGCGAGTCGAGGCCCTGACAGGCGTCGATAATCCGGGCCCCATCCGACTGGGCGGCATCGGCAACATCTATGCGTCCCCCGTCGCGGGGGGCGGTCGGGTCTACGTGACCGATCTCGACGGGAAGACGATTGTCGTGAGTCATGACGACCAGCCGAAAGTTCTCTCGCTCAATACACTCGACGATGAGTTCGCAGCTTCGGCCGCCATCGTGGGGCGCGAACTTTTCCTGCGCGGGAAGAAGTTCTTGTATTGCATTGCCGAGAATGCCGCACAGTCGTCACAGTGAGCGAGCGGTTGAATGCTCACGCAGGGAAGCCTCGTCCGTCCGTGCTGATTACCTGCTCAGGAATAAGTCCGAGCTGTTGTCGGACGGTGCGTGCAGGCCGTCATTGTGAGCGCAACGGCCCCGCCGGATTGTTGTTCAAATTCGTTTTTGATCAGGTTGCCAGGCCGTTGCTCATTGAAGTGGACTCATGCCGCTGAACCAGTTTTCGGAACCGATCCTGACGTGCGATGAGCTTGTCGCGATGGTTGGCACACCCTCGGCGCTGTCGATCAAGAAGGAGTTAAAAGCGCTCGACGTTCATATGCGGCGGTTCATTGCGCATGCACCGTTTCTAGTGCTGAGTACGCACGCGACCGACGGGCGTTGCGATGCTTCTCCGCGAGGCGATGCGCCGGGGTTTGTGCAAGTCGTCGATGACCGGACGCTGCTCATTCCCGACCGGCCGGGGAATCGGCGAGTCGATAGTCATCGCAATATTTTGGAGACCGGCCGCGTGGGATTGTTGTTTCTCGTCCCTGGCATGGGTGAGACGCTGCGCGTCAACGGGCGAGCGGTCCTCATTCGGGATGAAGCGTGGCTGACCCCGCTCAGTGCGAACGGCAAGCGACCGCTGCTGGCGGTGGCGGTCGAGGTCGAAGAGTGCTACCTCCAATGCGCGAAGGCGCTCATTCGATCACAGTTGTGGGAGTCTCACGACCGACCCGCGCTGGACAACCTGCCCTGTGCAGCCGAGATGCTGAGCGACCAAGTCCAACTGCCAGAGTTCGATGTCGCCAAGATGCAAACGCTGCTCGACGGAGCCTACAAGAACAATCTGTATTGAGACATTGGACAGTCACCCGCAGCGTGAGCAAGGGGGCCCCGAGTCAAGCCCTCGCTCACGCTTTTAGAAGTTGCGCTATTCTTGATTTCGCCCCAAGAGGGCCTCGGAGATCAGCCTAGGGCCAGCGAAGCCCAAGCGAGCGCCGCCCTGGGTTTGTGGGCGTGTGATGATCGTGCCCTGGAGGGGCACTGGAGGTTTGATAGATCGGTTCACGAGGCCGTGTGGTCTCCACCAATATTTCCAGTGCCCTTTCCGGGCACAACGTTCTGGTGTTCGGTTTCCCAGGGCGGCGCTCACGGTGTTCGCTGGCCCTGGGCTGATCTCCGTGGCCCCGTTGGGGCGAAGACGACTTCAATCCTCAAATCGCGCAACTTCTAAAAGCGTGAGCGAGGGAGGCCGACACATCCCAAACAACGGTACTTCCTCAACACTGTTCGGCACGGCGAATGATGGGGGCTCGCATCGGCGGTCGAGTACGGGAAAATGATACGGTTGGCGCGGCTTGGTGAACGATGCGGGAGCGGGCGAGTTTTGGTTGTTGGGCTTGGCGGCAGACGCACTTCGTGGAGTGCGCAGCATGAAGGGACTCGGCCGGCGGTGGGTGCGGGCGAGCGGGGAATGCGGTCAGACTTTTTTCGCGGCCTGCTGTTCGTCGTGGTGCTTGAGCTTGGCCACGTGAGCGGCGACATCGTCGGC
>JAYTXB010000283.1:0-7766 GCA_043743205.1 Schlesneria sp. | reverse complement strand
GTGCGGAACGCGCCGTCGGGACGATTCGCGGCGCTCGATTGGCTGGCTTGTTCGGTAACAGAGCCGACGGGTGAGCTGCCTCTGACCGACGGCATCATCAACGCGCAATCGGGACCACAAGGGATGTCGTTTGAAGAGACCGGCCCGCGCGGTGCGATGCTGTTGGAAGTCGATACACAGCGACGAGTCAAACAAACGTTGATACCGCTCGCTCCGGTACGATGGGAGCGGATCACGCAGTCGCTCGATGGCGTTCGCAATCGCGACGATCTGCTGGAACGAATGCTCGCGGCGGTCGAACGGTTGTCGGACTTGCCCGGTGAGTTGTTGCGGTTCATTGATTGGAAACTGGACAGGAGCAGCGGAGAGACCAACGGTTGGGAGGCCAACTCCGCAGTGACCGAGCTGGCGGCGGCGCTGACGCAACTGACCGACCTATCCGACGGACTTCGTTACGTCCATCGTATTCGACCGCTCGACCCCGACTTGTCGTTGATCGAATCGGGGCATCGCGAATTGTTGACCGAGTATCTGCTCGCGCTCGATCGTCGTTCGCCGGTGACTCGCGCCGCCATGACGAAGTGGCTGACCGACGGACGAATCGCCAATACCCTCAAGGCGGGCCGTTGGGAGAGTTGGTCAGACGCCGTCGAACCCGCCACCGTGGCCAGTCAAGCGCAGCAACTCGGTTGGGATTGGTTCACGGCCATGGGGCAAAAGTGAAGCAGTAAACGGATGTTCGCCTTTGTGTGGAGGCGATCAGTCGAAAGTCGGGCTGGAGTTCTGAGACTTACCCTCGGGGGACATGATGCGGATTACCGGGATCGAGATTGATCGGTTCGGAGTCTGGCAAGACTTCAAGCAGCCGCTCCATGGCTCGGGGCTGACGGTCTTCTACGGCCCGAACGAAGCGGGCAAGACGACGCTCCTGCGTTTCATTCGTGGCGTGTTGTACGGCTTTCCGTCGGATGACTTTCTCAACCCGAAGAAGAAGTCGCGGCGTGAAGCACAGTCGGGATTGCTCCGCGTCGAACATCGCGGGCGCGAGTACGAAGTGCGCCGCACGGCCTACGGAGACGACGCCGGGCTGCTCTCTGTCGCGGGCATCCCTGCGGGCGAATCGACATCGGCGTTCATGGAAGACTTGCTCGCCGCGACCGACGAGAAGTTGTTTGAATCGGTATTTGCGGTCGGACTTCCCGAACTGCAACAGTTCGCCACGTTGACCGGCGATCAAGTGGCCGACCACTTGTACGGCATGACGCTCGGTCCTCAAGGTCGCTTGTTGATGGAGTTGCCGGGACGAGTCGATCGCGAGCTGCAACGGCTCATCGGCGCGGGTGGCGACGGTGCGGTGATCCCCGACTTGCTCAAGCGTCACGATGAGCTGACTCGTCAAACGGCGAGCGGCGTTCGACAACGCGATCGCTATCGAGAACTCCTGCGTAAGAAGGGCGAACTCGACGAACGGATCGTCAAGCAGCGAGACCGCCAATCGCAGTTGCAGGCCAACCTGCGCGGCCTCAGTTACATGGAGAAGGTGCATCCGCCATGGAATCGTCTGCGCGAAGGGCGATTGGAACTGAAGCAGCTTCCCGACTTCAGCACCTTCCCCAAGGATGGTGTGCAACGTTTGCAGCGGCTCGAACTGGATGTCGATGCGGCGACGAAGGCGCGCGAAGCGTTACTAGACGACGTTTCTCGCATCAGTCAGAAGCTGGCCGAGATTCGGATCGATCCGGAAATCCGCCGCTTCTCGGGTGCGGTGCAGATCCTGGCCGAGCAGCGTGCGCTGACCAAGGACTTCGAGCCACGCATTGCCGAACTGGAAGCCGCCGCCGCCAAACAAGAACGCGAACTGGTCTCGCATCTCGCCGCACTGGGACACAATTGGTCGTTGACGCGGCTCGATGCGGTCCATGATTCTCCCGAAGCGACTGCCAAGTTCGTGCAGGCCGCACGCGAATATCAATCCATCCTCGGCAAGACGCAGCGGATGCAGCGTCGTTACAAGCGAGCTAACGGGGCCTGTCGCGACCGCGAGTTGTCCCTCCGCACTGAGCTGCAAGATCAGGGTGTTTCCGCAGAGGCGCTCGATGCGTCGGTCGATGTCGCCGCGCAACGAATCGACCAACTGACCGACCTCAGTCGCTGGCACTCCGAAGCGGGTGAACAGTTTCACCGGACGAAGACACTCGACCAACAACTCGAACGGCTCAACCTCCGTCACGGCTTGCCCGACTGGATCTATGGCATCTTGTCGTGGTTCACGCTGGCGGGAGCGGCGCTGTTCATCGCGGGTGTGTACGCGGCTGTGACCACTGGTTGGATTGTGGGACTGATCTTCATCATTTTGTCGTTGTTCTCGGCCGGAACAGCGTGGGCGTTCAAAACGCATCACGAAGAGAGCCTGCAACAGCAGGTGGTCGAGCTGCGCGACTTGCGGGTCGCCAATGAGACCGAACGCCGCAACCTGCTCGATCACATCGCGGCCTACGCTGAGAGCTGCGGCATTCGCGAATGGATGGGCCGCGACTTCACGCTGCAAGAGCTGAACGACGGTCAACTCCTGACTCTCGCCGCGCGCCGCACCGCCGATCTGCAACGGGCACAGCGCGACTATCAGCACATCCAGCAGGTACGACGCCGATTGAGTGCCGCGCGTGGCCGCTTGCAAATCCAGCAGCGCGATCTGGCGAACGGTCGCAAAAGTTGGTGTCAGACACTCGGGCATCTCGGTCTCGATGAGACCGTTGATGTGCATCTGGCGATCGAACACTGGAAGAAGGTAATCGCCGCGCGCAGTCGTCGCAGCAAGCATCTCGCCACGTGCGGCCAGTCGCAGGACATCCGACTCGGCTACGAACGGTTCCGCAAACAAGTCGAAGATTTGGGTCGCCGGATGCAGCGGCCGAAGCTGAACTACGCGAACCCGTTCGAGGTTGTCGAGACGTGGGAGCGCGAACTGCGAGTTGCACGCGATGCGAGTCTCGAACGGAAGCGGCTCCGTCAGCAACACGCTCAAAATCGGCGCGAGGCGGCCGATTGGCAACGTAAGCTCGACGCCCTCGAAGAGAATCGGAACGTGCTGCTGTCACTGGCGGGCGTGTCACATCGTTCGCAACTTGACCAGCGGTTGCAGTTGATGGAACGCCGTCGTCAGGTCGAAATCCTGATGGACCAATCGACGCGCGAGTTGGAGCATCTCATCAAGTCTGAGCCAGACGTGGCGCTGGTCGAAGACGAGCTGCTCCGCTTCAACCCGAAAGATGTTCCGGGGATGGCTCGGCAATACGCGCGCGAACTCGAAGAGATCGAGTTGGCATTGCAACAGGGCTTCGAGCAACTCGGCACGATCAAGCAGGAATTGAAGTCACTCGAAGCCGATCGTCGCGGATCACGAGTTCGGCGCGAGCTATCTCAGGTTGAAAGCGACTTGCGAGGTGCCTGGCAAGCGTGGTTCGCGGCCTCGCTCGCCAGTGATGCCGTCCAGGACGTGGCGACTCAATTCGAGCAGGCCAATCAACCCGAGATGCTGGCCGCCGCGATTCCGTTCCTCCGCAAGCTGACACTCGGCAAGTATCACCACCTCTGGACACCGCTCGGTCGCAAACACCTCTATGTCGATGATGACGCGGGCGAGTCGCGACCGGCTGAGCGCCTGAGTGGCGGGACACGCGAACAGATGTTTCTCGCGATCCGACTCGCAATGGTAAAGGCGTTCTCGAACAACGGCATCGAGTTGCCCATGGTCCTCGACGACGTGACCGTCAACTTCGACGAGCATCGTTCGGAAGCGGCCGTCACAACGCTGATGGATTTCACACGCGAAGGCCAACAACTGCTGGTCTTCACCAGCCACCTGCACTACGCGCAAATGTTCCAGAAACGGGACGTGGAACCGGTCTTCCTTCCCGCACGTCACGCCACTCAAACCAGTGAATCGGCAGAAGAACGTCGCGCGGGATAGATTCAGCCAAAGGCTGCCTGCCCGAACTCTCAATGAAGGACCACTAGAGGGCGGGTGGCCGAAAGAAGCCTTCGTTTGGCCGCTGATAGCCCCAACTGGCCGCGAGCGCGTCGGCAGCCTCTTCGATGTCCGTGATCTCGCCCCAGCCGCCGTTGTGGAGGTGAGCATGCGCGAATTCGTGAGCGATCACGTAGAGCGCGAAGGCTTCGGAACAGTCCGCCAACTTGGGCCGTAACACCACACAACGGCTGCCACTTCCCACAGGACCGGGACTCGCCATCCACAGCGACCAGCCTTCGCCGGGAACAAAGTTTTCCAGCGCGATGCGGAACCGAGGATCGTCCAGAAAGTCGCGCTGCACGACTTCCGGCAGACGGCTCAACACAGTGAAAACACGCACACGCAGTGGCTCACAATCGGCGAATGCTTCGAGATGGGCAGTGAAGATTTGGTGGTCCTTGTGGGGTGAGGGGGGCGGGTCGTAGGACAGTCGGCTCGACATTACCATCGCGCGAGTGCGGGAATGAACCGTCGCACTCACAATGGCTGCGAACGTCGAGTTCATGAGACGTGGCGGTTCCAGATTTCATTCGGGTTCACGGCGCGGTGTTCAGCGGCGGAAAGATAACAGGCATCGACGAGGGCCATCGTGTGCAGGTTGTCCTCGCCGCTGATTTCGGGAATGGAATCGTCTTCCAACGCACAGAGCAACTGCGCCATCGGTCCCACGAAGGCGTCGGGAAACCAGACTTCGGGCCAACGCGGTTGCTGCCATTGGTTCGACGCGAGAGTGGTGTAGTCGAGGGTACTCGGCGTCCGATCGGGATAGCTCGGCCAACCGATTGTTCCGCGTGCCATTCCCGTGGTCCCTTCGACTCGCCAACGAATCCCAATGTCCGGTGCGGCCCCCTCTTTAGCGGGACCGGCCCACACGTCGTCGCAACCCATCGCCCGTAGACCGTTCGCGTACTCCAGAATGTAGAGGCAGATGCCGTCTTCATGCGCGAACTTGGTACGCGGGTCGGGCCGCACACTCGCGAAGACTCGTTCCGGGTTGCCGAACCAAAAGCGGAGTGTGTCAAGGTGATGAATGCTCATGATGCGGAGCGTCACCCAGCCTTGCCGCTGCTGCCACGGCATCCAATGCGGGATGGCTCGCATGTCGATCGTGGCGAGGACCGGATCGCCCAAGTCCCCGCGTGTGAGCAGCGACTGGCAGGCGCGTACCGACTGGTCGTACCGCATGTTCTGATTGACCGCGAGGACGATTCCTGCCTCGCGACAGAGCCGCACGATTTCTTGAGCCTCGGCAAAATTGACACCGAGCGGCTTCTGAGCCAACACCCCACTCACGTGACTGGCTTGGCGGACGACTTCGCGTATGACCTCGATCTGAACGTCGGGCGGCACTGCGATATCGACCACTTCCACCGCCGGATTCGCGAGCAACTCGCGATAGTCCGAGTACACGTGCGGGATCGCGTGACGACTCGCGACGGCCTCCGCTTGCTCACGTCGTCGCGCCGCAATTGCGACGGGATTGAAGCCCGCCTGCCGATACGCCACGAGTTGGCAGTCGGCCATGATGAACCCCGCGCCGATGCAACCGATCCCCGGCGAACGATCGCGCGGCAAGCGCGGAAGATATTCGAGACCCTCAGCCTGATCCGAGGTCAGCACTGATGGCGAGGTCATCTGAATCTGGCTCCCACGTGTGAGTCTGCGGCACAACCGCTCCTATCCGAACGCTGTTTTTGGCAGGAACTGGTCTAAATTCCAACCGCGAACGGAAATTTGTGACGTAGAGTTCTGCCAATCACCTGCCTTGTGCAGGTCCGTCATCCCCACTGTCGGAGCCGTCATGAAAACGCCAGACCCTTGGAGCCGTCCCAATATTCACGACTTACGTACGGTGCTCGAGAGCATCGAGAAGGTCGATGGGACCAACCTCAGAACGCACGAGCGGATTGAACTGACTGTTCCCGCCGAGATCACCACGCAACGCGGCAACACCGTCGCGGCAATGACGCGCGAGATCAGTCGCTATGGGATCGGCATGTTGCATCGCGGCTCGGTTTCGCTGGGCGATGTGACGGTCAAGATGGCCAGTGAGTCGCGCGAGTACTGCTATCGCGTCGTCATCGAATGGTGTGTTCCGTGCGACAATGGCATGTTCATGAGCGGCGGCAAGTTCCTCGGCAAACCCGGCGCGATGAATGACTCGAATGAATCGCTCTGAGTAAAAGTCGTCGCACCGCGTCCGCCGTCTTTGGTCGAGGCGAAACGTGATCAAACTCTGCCATCCGGCCAATTCAAAAGTGGGGGATCGCACGGATGGCAAAGCCGGAGCACGAATGAAAGCCAACGCGCGCGATCACCATTTCCAACTGAATCCCGACGAGAACGCGGTGACTCGCGAGATTCACTTTGCGGACGAAACGCCCGTGCAATAGCCCACACTCAGTCGAAGAGCGGCGACTCGATCATTCAGGCTTCCGGCCTCCCGCGAGCGGCCTCTACAATCAGACCCGATTGATTGTGTCCGCTTTGCTTGTGAGTTCGCCGATGCTGCACACGGTTCTCAAAATCATTGGGCTGCTGTTCGCCCGTTTGAATGTCACCGGATTCAGCCGCACTGGCCTGAGAGTGGCCCTCTTCTGCGGGACGCTCCTGCCTGTTGCCGCAGGGGCCAACGACCCTCCGTCGCTCGCCGATGCCGAGTTCTTCGAGTCGACGGTCCGACCGTTACTCATCGCGCGGTGTCAAGAATGCCACGTTGGTGAGAAGGCCAAGTCGGGACTGCGGCTCGATTCACGCGAGGCCCTGCTGACCGGCGGAGACAGTGGTCCAGCGGCCATCATCGCGAAGCCGGCCGAGTCGTTGCTGATGGATGTCATCAGTTATCGCTCAGCAATTCAGATGCCTCCCAAGGCGAAGCTGCCGGAGACCGAAATCGCGTTGCTGACCGAGTGGGTTCGACGCGGCTTGCCTTGGCCAAACTCGAAACCCTCCGCGCCGACAACGTCATCCGACAAGTCCGAGGGACCACGCTTTACGAAAGCACAGACCGACCATTGGGCCTTCCAACCGATCCGTCGCACACAGACCCCGATCGTTCAGGGCGAAGCGTGGGTCAGGTCTCCCATCGACCGATTCATCCTCGCCGAGTTGGAAGCGAAGTCGCTGGCACCTGCGCATGAAGCTGACCGCCGCACGCTGCTGCGTCGCGTGACGTTTGATCTGATCGGATTGCCGCCGACTCCTGATGAAGTCGCCGAGTTCATCGCCGATCCCACACCGGATGCGTTCGAGCGTGTCGTCGATCGGCTACTCGCGTCGCCGCGTTATGGTGAACGTTGGGCGCGGCACTGGCTCGATGTCGCACGCTATGCCGACTCGAACGGCCTCGATGAGAACCTGGCCTACGCCAACGCCTATCGCTACCGCGACTACGTCGTGAAAGCGTTTCGCGAGGACAAGCCGTATGACCAGTTCCTCATTGAGCAGATCGCGGGGGATTTGCTGAACGTGAACTCTGATCTTTCTCCCTCCCCTCGGCGGGGAGGGCCGGGGAGGGGGGCTGATGAGCAGACAACGTCTCTCGAACAATCGTCACCCCTCCCCAACCCTCCCCATCCAGGGGAGGGAGTAAGAACGTTGGACTGGCCGCTGCCCCTCACCCTTCAACCCTCCACCTTCAACCCCTTCGACTCCCTCACCGCCACCGGGTTCCTCGCGCTGGGAGCGAAGATGCTGGCGGAGGACGATCCGGTCAAAATGCAGATGGACATCATCG
>JAYTXB010000282.1:0-6974 GCA_043743205.1 Schlesneria sp. | reverse complement strand
CGCGTCGGCAGCTTACTCGAAGTCGGGACCGGCTTTCATCACGAGCTGACCGGGCGCGAGAACGTCTTCCTCAACGGAGCGTTCCTCGGAATGACGCGCCGCGAGATTCGGCAAAAGTTCGATGCCATCGTGGCGTTTGCCGAAGTCGAAAAGTTTCTCGACACCCCCGTGAAGCACTACTCGAGCGGCATGTACATCCGGTTGGCGTTCTCGATCGCGGCCCATCTCGAACCGGAAATTCTGATCGTCGATGAAGTGCTGGGAGTGGGCGATGCGGCGTTTCAGAAGAAGAGCATGGACGTGATGCGCGAGGTCGCACGCCGAGGCTGCACGTGCCTCGTGGTCTCACACAACCTGCCGACGATCACGAACCTCTGCTCCCGCGCGCTGCTCCTCCAATGCGGCCGACTCGTGGCGAACGGCCCCACTGTGGAGGTCGTGCAGCAGTACCTCGCGTCCGGACTTTCACTCGGAGGTGAGATCGTCTGGAGCGACCCGGCCACGGCACCTGGACACGACGCGGCACGACTCCATGCCGTGCGGGTCCGCCCGACGGAGGCAACTGGCCCGACTGCCGACATCGCCATCTCACAAGAGATTGAGATTGAAATTGAGTACTGGAATCTGGTTGATCAAGCATGTCTTTCGGCAGGACTGACGCTGCGCGACCATGTCGCAACCACGGTCTTCACCTCGTCGTCGGTAAGCCCGATGTCACTCACGCCGGATGCGTGGTCTGGGCGTCCTCACCCGGTCGGAATGTTTCGATCCGTCTGTCGCATCCCGGCTCACTTCCTGAATGAAGGTCGCTATTCCATCACTCCGTTCGTCGCAGGCGGCTTCGCCGAAATTATGGCTCATGTCTGCGAGGACGTATTGTCGTTCAACGTTCACGACACGGGCGAGATGCGCGGCGAGTTCTTCGGCCACTGGCCGGGAATTGTCCGCCCGTGGCTGCCGTGGTCCACGGAACAAGTTTCGTCGGAGTGTGAAGAGTCCAAACAGGTCTTCGCCTCTGTCCAAAGTCGGCCTCATCGCACTGCGTGATGAGCCTTGTGAGATGCGGCTGCTACGCGAAAAAGCTCACCTCGCGGTGAAATCAGGCCGACTTGAAAAACGGTCCCAAAACGTGACTCAATCGCAATCCCTTGCAGCCAAGAAGGTGTGTACACACGAGACTCGGCTAAGGACCAGCACATCAATCACTGTCGGAGTTTGGTGAGCCGGGTGCCGTGAGGCCCGCGAAGAACCCGGGGCCTTACGGCACCCGGCTCACCTCGATCTTCAGATTGTTACCGCCAGTTGTCGATGCGCTGGTCCTCATGCGTTCGTTCGTCACCAGTGCCAGGTTGCTTCGCGGACTCGCAACGGAACGAAGTTGTCGTCGCGCGATTTGCGGAAGAAGAGTTCTTCCGTCACCGCGACGAGGTCGGCCGCTTTCAGGAAGACTTGGTAGAGCGGATAGAACGGCAGCACGGCGGCGATGAACAGATCACGGCCCGGTGTGGAGGAGTAGCAGAGCAGTAACAAGAACTGCACGGCTTCGAGACCGATTTGCATCAGATAGAGCAGGATCAACAGGTTGAGCAGATCGCCCGAGAAGACGAACGACAGCCAGAAGGCATAGCCCCAGAACGTGTAGACACAGACGACGTTGAAGAACCAACGTTCGAGCATCATGCCGAGGTTGGACAGTCGGAAGTTGCTGTACCAAAAGAACGACAGGTCGAGATGCTTGCGGCACTCGAACGTGACAACCGTGCGGTCCCAGCGGCAACGCTGTTTGAAGAGCCTCACCCATTCGGTCGGCACATCCGTAAGACACGTCGCGCGGGGAGCGACCGCGACGCGATAGCCCGCCTTGCGAATCCGCAGCGTCACGTCGCCGTCTTCACCCGGCCCGACATCCCACGCACCGACTTGCTCCAACAGCGAGCGTCGAAACGCACCGAACGCCCCCGACACGATGGCCAGCATGCCGAGTCGTTCTTGCCGCAAGCGGCCGAGATAAATGGTCTGTCGATACTCGTAAGCCTGCATCCAGGTGCAGAGGTTGTCGAGCGGATTGCGGGCTTCGACGCAGGCCGAAACGGCACCGACGGTCGGGTCGGTGAAGGGTTGCACGATCTCCCACAGTGACGTGTCGGACAGGTGCGAATCGGTGTCCACGCACAGCACGATCTCGGCCCGCGTGTAAGCGAGTGCCCAGTTGAGTGCCGACGACTTTCCGCCTCGTTCGGCTCGGCTGAGAACCAGTACGCCGTCATGATCGCGGGCGAAGCGTCTGGCGTTGGCGGCCATGTCATCGGACGAACCGTCATCGACGACGATGATCTCCATGCGCGGATAGCGCCCCCAGACGGAGTGCAGTCCCGCTTCGATCGAGTCCCCTTCGTTGTGACCAACGAGCAACAGCGCGATCGTCGGACAGTATTCGTATTCGGTTGGCTCTTTCCGTCCGAGCAGCCAATCCCAGACGACGAGCACCGCATCGACCGTAGCCATGAGGAACGTGCAGAACGCGTAACGCGGCCCATCGACAAACAGCGCGAACCCCAGCACCGACCACAACTGATCGGGTCGTAACGAGGTCAGCCAGTATTGCCATTCGGTGAGCATCACTGTCCTCGCGCGTGAGCCACGGTCAGTCCCGTATTCGACTGCGCCGCGAGCAGAGCGCTCGCGTCGCGCGGGACGTAAGCGATCATGTCTTTCACGCGCGCTTGATGGGCCGGGAAGCGGAACTCACACCGCAGGCAGTGGCCGATCAGTTCGAGTTCGCTGGGACTCCAATGACAGTCGAGACAACGGAGCGGTCCCTGTTGGTATTCAAAGTCGGCACCGACGGTCAGGTGACGGACGCGACACTTCGGACAGACGATCCCCTGGTCGGTCTCGAACGCTTCGACACGCCCGACGTTCGCGCAGGCAAAGTGGTGAATGAGCGACTCTTGTTCGATGCGTCCCGACCCGCAGCAAGGGCAGCCGTGACGAAAACTCGGCAGCGATTCGCAGCGCGGACAAACGAGCGCGCGGTCCATCAAATGCGGGCGCAGGGTACCGCGTTGCACGCCATCGTGCAGATGCGATTCATCGAGCCGATACGAGAATTGAAGTGACCGCGTGTTCAGTGAGGGGATCATTGACTGCGGCGGCAGGTTGAGCGGCGCACGCAGTTCGTGCTCGAAGTGTTCGGCACGCGTGATCTCGGCGACCGGCTCTTCGCGGACCGGTCCCTTCAACAGCTTGGCATCGTCGAGAACGGCCTTCACACGCTCGCGTCTCGATGCCAGTTGTCGTTCGGCGGCGGCCAGTCGCGCCTTGAGTTCCAGCGGATGAAACGACTTCCCGAGCATGTCATTCGCGCCCGCATCGAGCGCTGCGACCAAGTCGTCGGTCTGGTTCTTGACCGTCACCATCATGATGTACAGGTCGTCCGCTTGACGGTGCTGCCGCATGAAGCGACAGGCCGCGACACCGTCCATCGTCGGCATCTCCCAATCGAAGACGGCGAGCGACGTGTCGGGTTCGGCCATCAGAATTTGGCTGGCCTCGTAACCGTTCGCGGCGACGATCGGTTCGTAGCCCCACGCGCCGATCATGCGGTTGAGCAACCGGCAATAATTGGGGTCGTCGTCAGCAATCACGACGCGGCGTTTGGGGGTGGTCATGCTGATTCTTGTGTGAGAGGCGTTCGGTGACGATCAAAACTTTGGGACTGCTCCGGCTGGCTTTGCACAAATAATCAGATCGCATACTTCAGGTAGGGTGGGCACTGCCCACCAATACACCTTTGATTGTGGTGGGCGATGCCCACCCTACATTAAATGTGCAAAGTCGCCAGAACCTCCCAGCGAGGAGGCCTCAACAGGTGCGCAGCAGTCGATGTTCCTCGACCAACAACGTTCCTCGAACGCCGAGACCGAGGCCACTGACGGCCGTGCCTTGGCTGGCTCGCAACGGCCACCATAAACTCATGCAATACAAACGGCAGTGCCGTTCGGAACTGAAACCTTTGATTTCTTTGCGATTTCCAACAGAGGTACTCTGGTCAGACGTGGGCTGGATTGCGGGTTTTCACTGCGTGAAAGCACATTCTTTCGCGGAACGAAAGGAGACCTTCAGGCGTCGAGGGCAAGCTCTCGCCGCAGAGCATCGGCGAACCTAGCAACTTCTTGAACCAGCCGTTGATGTAACGCGGGAATGTTGTCGAAGCTTCCGCGTCGGCACTCGAGTTCGAGTACCTGGCTGGCCGAGTAACTGGGCTCCGCGCAGAAATTGCCCAAGCTTCCCTTGATCGTGTGAGCCACTTTGCCGGCAGCGACAAGATCCTGCTGGGCGACAGCCGCTTCCAATGCTTTAAGTTGCGTGGGGAGGCTTTCCAGCAAAACTTCCGAAAGCTCCACCAGAAATTCGCGGTCGCCATCGAACTTCAACAGGGCCGCAGGCAGGTCGAACGGCAAGTCTTCGGTGTCTTGAGCGTGTGTGTCGTTGCACGGAGAGGAATTCTCAACTTCAAGTGTTGGGAATTGCTCGACCATTCGAGCCAACGCCGCCGCGAGCAGGTCTGCGCTAATGGGTTTGCTGACGTAGTCGTCCATTCCGCCAGCGAGGCAACGTTCTTTGTCGCCGGACATGGCGTGAGCCGTCATGGCAATGATCGGCAAATGACATCCGGTTTGTTGTTCGAGTTTGCGAATGGCGGCGGTGGTCTCGAAGCCATCTAAACCGGGCATTTGAATATCCATCAGGACCGCGTCGAAGGTTCCGGACTGCAATGCTTTCAGAGCCAGCAGTCCATCTTCCGCGATCTGCACCTGATGTCCGAGCTTTTCCAGAACACGCCTGGCAAGTTTTTGATTGACCTCGTTGTCCTCTGCCACCAGCAAGCGGAGTGAACCGGTCGTTATGGAGGGCGACGCTGTCGGAGCAATCGGTGCTTGCAAGGCAGCCGAGTTGGATTTCCGCAGGCTGGAGATGATCGCCTGTAGAAGTTCCGATTGCTTAAACGGCTTCATAACTCTGGCGGAGATCCCTAATTTCTGGCAGCGTTCCAACGCCCCCTGCCGCGTTGCCAACGTCATCATCACGATGGTCACATCCGCGAGGCTTTTGTCTTGCCGCACTTCTTCAACGAACATGAAACCGTCCATCGTCGGCATGTGGCAGGCGGTGATCACGAGCGAGAAGGGAGTACCTTTCTGGGTGGCCAGTCGCATTTCTGCGATTCCCGCAACGCCGCTGTCAGCGAGAGTTGGCACCATTTTCCAGCCACGAAGGATTTCTTCCAGGCTCCGTCGATTGGTCTCGTTGTCATCGACAACTAAGACACGAATGCCTGTGAGGTCGAACTCGATGTGCTCGTCGGCTCCGTTCTTTTGCTCGGACGAAAATGGAAGTTCGAGCGTGAACGAGAAGATACTCCCTTTTCCTTCTTCGCTGGTCACTGTCAACTCGCCCCCCATCATGCTCACGAGCTGTCGCGAGATCGTCAGCCCCAAGCCAGTCCCGCCGTACGTTCGGGTTGTCGAGATATCGGCTTGCATAAAAGCTTCGAAGATCGTCGCTTGCTTGTCCTTGGGGATGCCAATTCCGGTATCCCGCACGGAGAAGTGGAGACACACTGTCGAATCGGTGCGAGATTTGGCTTCAACCAGGACCGTTACTTCACCGTGATCTGTGAACTTGATGGCGTTTCCGGTGAGATTGATCAGCACTTGTCGGAGCCGTCCTGCATCTCCGACGAGGATGTCAGGGACGTCACTGCGAATGTGGCAGTTGAGTTCCAACTCCTTTTCGTGAGCACGGAAAGCCAGCGTCTTCATCGTGTCCCCCAGAGTGTCACGAAGATTGAGCGAATGCGGGGAAATTTCCAACTTGCCCGCATCGATCTTCGAGAAGTCCAGGATGTCATTGATGATTCGCAACAACGAATCGGCCGAGGCATGAACCGTTTCCAAATACTCGCGCTGCTCGTGAGTCAGTGAAGTATCGAGAGCCAAATCGGTGAAGCCGATAATCCCATTCATCGGAGTCCGAATTTCGTGACTCATGTTGGCAAGGAAGTCGCTTTTGCTGCGATTCGCCATCTCGGCCGCCTCGCGAGCCGCGACCAGTTCCCCTTCGGCGTTAATCCTTTCCGTAATCACCTGCGTAAACAGAATCAGCCCACCGATTTCGTTGGCCGAATTTCGCCAGGGCCGAGCTTCCCACTGCAGCCAGACGGTCGTGCCGTCGCATCGATCAAATCGGTCCTTAAGACAGACCTCGGTGGCTCCCGCCAGCACTCTCTGATAGATGAGCCGCCAGCGTTCAGGAATGTCCGGAAATAAGTCGTAGTGCGACTTCCCGATGAGATCCGTGTGGTACAAATTGTAGTCTTGTGACCAGCGATCACTGACCTGAAGGTAACGCAGCTCCATATCGAGCATGGCGACTGCTGCGGGAGTGCAGGAAATGAATTGTCGCAACAATTCCGAGAACGACTTCACTTCGTTCTCTGCCTGAACCTGGTCGGTGATATCCGCCATGGTCCCGACCATCCGCAGGGGGCGACCAAGCCCATCCCGCTCTACAAGCCGACCGCACGCCACAACCCAGCGCCATGAACCGTCCGCGTGGCGCAGTCGGAATTTGGCGTCGTAAATGGGAGCCAACCCGCTGAAGTGGTCTTGCACGCACTGCCACGTTCGCGGGGCGTCGTCGGGATGCATCCGAGAACTCCAGTCCTCCACACGGTGGCCCAGACTCTCCAGACGCTCCCCGACAATTTCCGCCCAGCGCGCGTCCAGCAACTCCGCTCCGGTCTGAACATTCCAGTCCCAGGTGCCCAGTTGAGCGCCTGTCAGGGCCAGTTCAAGTCGCTCGCGTTCGCTGGCAAGTAGATGGTTGGCCCGTCGCAATTCGATCTGGCCGCTCGCCTGACGAGCCAGCGATTCCAAATCCAGCAGTTGTTCGGGTGAAAGTACGCGAGG
>JAYTXB010000281.1:0-8028 GCA_043743205.1 Schlesneria sp. | reverse complement strand
AATGAAAACCGCGCTCGACAGACTTCCGAAGTCTTTGAGACTTCGGAAGTCTTGGCTGGTGTTGCCGCGCAGATATTTCTTGCGATCCGTATGAGATGTAATCCAATCACGAGGTGGCATCTCGGACGCTGGCTGCAATCGGCAATGCCGACGATGACGGTCACGGCGTTGAGGCGAACTTGGCTGCGACAGTCTTGCCAGACAGGTCTACGCGACCAGTACTCGCTGAGCGGGACCGGCCGATCTCGCCGAATCGCGTGAGATCGAGTCGCCTGCTGCCAGGCCGCACTCCGAAGACAAGTACGTCTGATCCATCGGCAGTTTCCGCCACTCGGGTTTCGCGGCCCAGCAGTGGTGGAGGACCAGCAGTCCGTCGAGCAACGCGGGGGAAACCTTGGGCCAGGCTCTTTCATGTCAACACGGTTTGACGTGAGAGACCGCTCCGCGATTTGCTCAACGGACGGTGTTGGTCGCAGTCTTGGTCTCGAAATGAAACTCGTTCACAAGGAATGAATCTATGCGGTATTTGATGATCGTGGCTGCTGTCGCAGCCTTGGCTCTGATGGGTGGTGAAGCCCAAGCGGCACGTCGGCAGGTCTTCAGCGGCAATGGACAAACGGTCTCTCGTGGAGACGGCCCATTCTCCCGACTGATGGAAATCGAACGACGCAAGAACGCTGCTCTGCGAGACATGTTCCGTCGGTAATTGATGGCCAGTCATCGCACCAACAGTGGCCGCTCAAGCCGCAGGAGAACATCCTGCGGCTCTTTCATTCTTTGGCAAGTATGCTTCGCTCGGCCACAAATGAGTCGTTTCCATGTTTAGCCCCACGTCAACGGCGTTGGTGCAAATGCGGGCCAACCGCAGATCGCACGCACGCCGTTGGCGTGGCTGCTAAACGTCTCACTCTGGCCCGCGCGGGGTATAACAGCCTGTTAAAAATCCTAGGATGGGCACCTTCCCAGTCCCGCTTTCAACGCTCAAAACGGACGGCCTAGGAGGCCATCCTACGTTCCTCAACAGGCAAGTAGGGCTGGAACAGCTTATACGGATCGCAAGAAATATCCGCGCGGCAACACCAGCCAAGACTTCCGAAGTCTCAAAGACTTCGGAAGTCTGTCGAGCGCGGTTTTCATTTGGGATCCGTATTAAAGGCAATTAGGATTTACGCGGGAGTAATTGTCGCGCCGTGAAACCTGTGCCGATCCTTGGCGATTTGTTGCCATTCGTACATCGACTTCATCGGGCTGGGCGAGCGACCAAAACGAAAAAGTCCTCGTGACACCAACGGCATCACGAGGACTCTGGTTTCTCAGCTCAATCCGTCGGCAACCGAAAGCCTGCCGCCAAACGTTCGATGAAACACATTAGCTCATCTTAGAACTCACCGACGACCTCGCCATCCTTGGGATTGGCCAATCTACGGAGCGTGTTGCCGTCCAAGTTTTCCGAGAGGAAGCGAACGCTGCCGTCTCCGAGCAACGCATGGACTCCACCGGTGTGCAGGCTGAACGGTTCGTCGTTCGGTCCGCAGTTATTCAGGCTCCACAAGCACGACGCGGGGCCACCGACTGGAACCTTGTTTTGATTGATCAGCGCTTTCGGGCCAGCCGCTGGGCTTGGGGGACCCGAAATACCGCTGCCACTATCAGGGTCGGCCCAACGACCTGGGATTCCAAATACGCCGCCAGGGACGTAGGGAGTCTGATTCTTCGCGGCGGCCAACTGAGTCGAGTCATATTTTTGTCCTCCACCCAATGGGGCCGTCGCACTCGAAATATCGTAGGAGCCGCCGCTGTCGGTCAGGCGGGCCGAGTCTTCGATGATGCAGATGGTGTTACTCAAACCATCGGTGGTATCGCCGATCTTGTTGCAGAAGCCCAACATCCCAGCGATGTCCCATCCCTTGACGTTGCTGACGTAGGCCGCACTGCCGCCACGGTTCCCGTTTTGGTCAACGTCCACATACGCAACCGGCATGTAGTCGGTGCGGCCGTAGCCCAACTGGTCGGCCTTGGTCACACCATTGCTGGGGCACAGCAAACCGGGGATCACGTTTTTCGCCAGGGCGGCGTTGCCACCAAACGTGTAGTGGTAGCTGAAGTCCCACTTGTTGTAGATCGCGGCTTGGTCGTAGTACGGCAGGACGGCCGTAAACAAATTCACGGGAAAGAATTTGCGGGCCGTTGTTGCAGCACCACCGTTGGATTCGTCCGTGCTTTCACCGGAGCTGGGGAACTTGTTGTAAGTGCTCTCGTAGTTGTGGATGGCCAATCCCATCTGCTTCATGTTGTTCTTACATTGGGTCCGGCGAGCGGCTTCGCGGGCCTGTTGAACAGCGGGCAGCAACAGAGCGATCAGGACGGCGATGATGGCGATCACCACCAACAATTCGATCAGGGTGAATCCTCGGGAGGCCGCAGCCTTACGAGAATTGAGGAGCTTGGACATAGTCAGTTCTTCCTTTTGAGCGAGCTAAAAACGTCGGACTTTGAAGGTAATGAAGCACTCGCCTCACGCTTGCCTCATTGGGACAAGCCACCTTTACTCGTTGGCCATCACAGGACCGCTGCCGACTGACAACCTGTCAGTACTGAATTGGCGAGACTCAATCGGGTTCCACCTAGATTGAAGTCTGTCTCGGGTGATCAGCCGCGAAACCGGTTCTTGACGCGGGCGGAATTAAAGCAGCGGTTCGCCAAGAATTTGTGTAGCTACTGTGAAAAAAAATTCACAATTGGCTCTGTTGTGCAGACCCACCCGGTCTGGGCTGAGAAGCGGTCGTGTTCAATCACGGCCGAACGCTTCCCGAAAAACTAATTGATTAGATTGACGCCGGTCGCATCGCCGATACACTGCTAACGAATTAGTAGACAGTGGTCGTTCCGCTGTGACTCGAACAGCTTCTTTCGTGTGTAGCGGCCTGCTGAAAAAGGTGCCGCGTCGCGTGAGTGCGGAACAGTGGTGGCGTGAAACTTTCGAGAAATCCGTTCCTCGTTCACACTTTTAGAAGTTGCACAAAGTTTTGAGTCGCGAAGCGACGGAAGAGGAAGGAGTTCAGTTTGGGCGTTGAGCCGCGAAGCGGCGGCAGCAGTGCGGGGTCTCGAATCTGCCGCCGCTTCGCGGCTCATTCCGATCAATCTCGCTCGAATCTTGGGCTCACGCCCAAGGCTATTTGCTACCGTCGCTTCGCGACTCAAGAAAATGCGCAACTTCTAAACTCGCGCTGCGGGTTACTTCCGATTCCCTGTTTCAACAGGCTGATAGACCTCGCGTTCAGTTGCCGCTTAATCTCAGGAGAACCTCATGTCACGTCCGACATCCAAGCATCCGACCGAGTTGGAATTGGAGATTCTGAAAGTCCTGTGGCACATCGGCCCGGCCACGGTCAGGCAGGTGCGGGATGAACTCGCGGCGATCAGAGACCTCGCGTACACGACCGTCATGACCATGATGACCATCATGGACACGAAGGGTTACGTGCAGCGGAAGAAGAACGGACGCAGCTTCATCTACGAGGCGAAGTATCACGAACAGAAGGCGTCCAAAAACATGCTGCAAGACATCGTCGATCGCCTCTTTGGCGGATCGACCACAGCCGTGATGCAGCATCTGCTCGAAACGTCGGACCTCGACGACGACGAACTCAAACAGATCCGTTCGCTCATCAACCGCAAGGCCCGCGAGAAGTCGGAGCCAAGCTAGTCCTCGTCGTAGGATGGGCACTCCTGCCCGTCCTGCTTTGTGAACGAAAACCGGACGGGCAGGA
Organism: Schlesneria sp.; assembly: GCA_043743205.1. GTDB lineage: Bacteria > Planctomycetota > Planctomycetia > Planctomycetales > Planctomycetaceae > Schlesneria. The sequence goes on along the minus strand of JAYTXB010000281.1, from coordinate 4,258 downwards.
GTGCCCGACCTCCGGGTCAAGGTTGTCCGATGTCCACCTTCGAGATGAAAGTCCTCCGCCATGAACAGTCTGTTCTCGCGAGACCTGTGTGCTGCGTTGGTGCTGTCGTTTGGACACTTCCTGTGGATCGGGACGCTGATCGCCGTCGTGACGGCTGTTGTCGCCAAACGAAAGCCGACTGCGGACGCTCGGTATCGCGCTTGGCTGGCCGGGCTGATCACGATGGCAGCGAGTCCCTTCGTCGCGCTGTTGGTGTTGATGTCGCTGCCGTCGTCGGTGACATCGGTTGAGGCCGTCCCTTCGTCTGCTTCCGGGATCAGCACTGCGCAACAACAGGCAGCGACGACTGGCAACAACGGGGTGGACGAGGACGCTCGTAGGATGGGCACTCCTGCCCGTCCTCTTTCCAATGACGAGGGCCATAAAACGAACGAAGGCGGACGGGCAGGAGTGCCCATCCTACAAGGCGATCCAGCGACGAATGGTTTAACGGAACCGCCGCCGTCCGCGACAGATGCTCACCAGCGCGAACCGGTCTGGTGGCGCGACTACGCGCCGCTCGTGACGAGTCTCTACCTGATCGGGGTCGCGTTGATGGGACTGCGGTTAGTGATCGGCTTGTGGGGCGGACGGCGATTGAGGAGGCAGGCGAATCTCATCACCGACCGCTCGCTGTTCGACGCCTTGCAGCGACAGGCCGATGCGTTGCGGATGAAATTCGTGCCGGCGATGGCCTATTGCGAGAAGGTCACGGTCCCGACGGTTCTCGGCATCTTGAAGCCAATGATTCTGCTGCCGGTCTCGGTCGCGAGCGGCCTCACGCCCGAGCAGGTCGAATCGGTGTTGGCTCACGAGTTGGCTCATCTCAAGCGGTACGATCACCTCGTCAACCTGATGCAGTGCGTGATTGAGTCGCTCCTCTTCTTTCATCCGGCCGTGTGGTGGGTCTCGCGCCGGATTCGAGACGAACGCGAACACTGCTGCGACGATCTGGTCGTTGCCTGCGGGGCGGTGCCGCTCGACTACGCGACCTCACTTCTCCGCGTGGCTGAACTGAGTCGCGAGGCGGAGCGAACGCGCGGCTACAACCAGCGCCGGTCGTTCACCGCCGTCAGCCTCTTCGCCACGGGAGACCGCCCGTCCACGCTCAGGCAGCGCATCGCGCGGCTGCTCGGCTATCAGACCGAACTGAACGTGCGCGCCGTCCATCCGTGGACCCTCTGCTGCCTCGCGCTGTTCTGCCTCGGCACCATCGTCGTGCTGACGCGAGTCACCTGGATCGCCGTCGCCGAAATCAGCCGGGACCGGACTCAGAAAACAGTCGTCGTCACGTGGTCCGCCATCGTGGATGAGTCGGTCATGAAGGAGATTCGCGCGATCAACGGCCTCGCCATCCAAGAGACCGGTGCCATGCAGACGCCCGACGACGCGAAGTACACGACGCTTCGTTGCTCGGCGGAAGAACTGCGAACCATCCTGAAAAACCATGCCGACAACAAACTGTTGGTCGCGTTGCAGAAGACGATTCGCCACTCGATGCCGACCGGCGGATGGAGCATCGGCCCCAAGAAGCGGTTCTTCCAGATGATCGATTCGGAAGTCATTGAAACCACCGTCGTCGATGACCCCGGCTATCCGTTGAACTGGTATGCCGATGGCCACGAGACACGCGACAAAGATTCGGATCGAGCGCGGCTGATCGTCCAAGGGAATTACAACTTCCAACAGATCGGTCTGGTTCCCGTCGTGAACACTAACGCGGGAGCGAGTTCGGCTGACGACGCCACAGCCGCCACGAAACAGCAACTCGGCACAATCTTCGCCAAAGCGAAGGTAAAGTTTGACTCGGTGATGTCCGACGGCGATGCCACTTTGGTTGTCCTGTCACCTCCCGCAGTGATCCGGCAGTACCAGGAATTGGTAATGGACGACAAAGGGACACGCTTTGAAGCGAAGACCAAGCAGGCTCCCAAACTCCACGCGATCTTCGTTCACGAAGCGGTTCGCGTCCCGGTAAAGCAGCTTGACCAATTCCATAAGCTGACGCGCGTCGTGGACTGGGTTCGTCGAGGCTCTGCCGGAACGAAGGAGGATGCCTCACGCATTACCGATTGGCGGTCGAGACCGTCTCGCGATGTCTTCGACAAGAACGCGAAATGGACGCACGCGCTGCCGCACGGTGGGGAAATCCAACTCGTCGGGCTGGGCCGTCCGAGCGCCGCGCGCATGATCTGGTGGACTCCCGATGGCGAACCGCTCAAGGGAGTGGGTGAGCCAGTTGGCGCGGGAGACGGCGACGTACATGCGCTCGTGCGCATTTCGGAAACGGGCAAGCCTCGCGGCAACAAGCACCTTCCCGCCATCGTCAGCAGCAACGGCGCGCTTGATGTCGCTCCGCATTTGATGAGTGGTGGAGGCTCTCAGTTCGTCATTGTTCCGGTGGGGGTGGACCCGACGACCGGTGCGTTCGCCATTCAAATTGGAGCCGGGTTTGGAGCATGGACGGCCGAGACGAAGATCAACTCGGCAAAGGGGTCAACCGCGACCTTGGGTGACTTCAAGATCGTGATCGGGACCGCACACAGCTCCCCGGCGAATGGACCGATTCCGGCCTCGACACTGACGCTCTTTGATAACGGGGCCAAACTGGAATCGGACATCACGGCGATGGCGATCACTCAAAAGGGCGAGGTCGTTGAAGCGAGTTCAGGACAGAGCATCATTTCCCAAAGCCTGAACCGAATCGTCAATCTCGGTGGAGGATCGTTCACACATCCGCTCCCCGCTGCTGACATCAAGCAGTTCGTTCTCAAGTCGCGCCCGATTCAGTGGACCGAGTTCACCAGCTTCGCGACCGAACCGGCAACGCCGCTCAACCCGCCGCTGAACTTTCCCAAGCGACACATCGCGCAGCTTCCCGATGGTGTGAGCGTGGAGTTCGTCGGGTTGGCCGCGATGGAAATGAATCCACAGAAATGGTGGCTCCCGGATGGAGTCGTGTTGTCGCCGCCGCCCCCTTTCAAACCCGGCATCGAGCTTGTGTCCATGACGGGAAACGACGGGCCGGTCGAAATACGTTGGGCACAAATCCAGGTGCGCGGAGTCGGTGACGACCAACGTGCGGTCACAGCCAACATGACTGGCAGCACAACTGGGGAGCAGCTTCCCTCGGGCGAAAAGGTCGTGTCGTCCTCGCGCGGATTGCAACGAGCGCCCAATAAGAAGACCGCCGAAGTGCGAATCGGCGTCGCGACGGAACCGATCTCGCCGGTGCGAGTCCTCGACGCGAACGGCCAACATCGACAACGCTCCGACAGCGCTCCGGCCGACCCCATTGCGGAAGACATCGTTGTGACGGGAGTCAAACATCGAGAGCGAGACCAGCAACAGGTCGGTGGACCGTTCGTGACCGTGAATCAGACGGAACTCACGTATGAAATACCGACGGCGTGGAGCGTCGTCGATCTGCGAATGGTCGCGATCGACAAGTCGGGACAAACGCACCAGCCATCGGCGATTGGAGGCAGCCTGCCGGGCGATGCAAACTCCCAATCGAAAGGAATGTCAAAAGGAACGACCTCATTCCCGCTGCCTCCCGACCAGATCGACCGCTTCGAGTACCAGTTCCGCGTCTACCGCCACTGGGCCACTTTCGAGAACGTCGCCTTCAACGAAGGGGACATGACGCAACTCAAGATCACCACCGATTCGCTCCCCGCCGCGAAGCCTCAACACTACGTCGCCAACCTGCCTGATGGTCGCTCCGTCGAGTTCGTCGGCATCACGAAGAACACTCGACCTGCGAATGAAGGCTGGAAGCCCGATGGCCGCGCCATTGGCGAGGTCGGCTACTGGCCATCAACCATCGTGCTGCATGGGAACACGACGGGAACCTATACGGAAAACGGGCCGCATCCCGAACCCAACGTCAACGCGCTGGATGTCCTCTTTCGGTTTCAGGGACTGAAGTCAACACCGTCCATCGTGTTCGATACGCCGACGAAGGGAGTCAGTTATCACAACTGGCCAATCAAGGAACCGTATGAGCTTCGCGGTTCAACAGAAGTGTGGAGTCAGGAATCTGGCATGAAGAAGTGGTATCCCGAAGGTCTGTGGCGTGTTGGCCTGACTGACGAACCGTGGGGACGCTACGTGAAGATCAGCCCCGACGGCAAAGTCCTCGATCCCATTCAGCCGGACGATTTGTATGCCTCGTCGTACAAGTTGGTCGAGGTTCTCGGAACCCAGCCGCATGATC
>JAYTXB010000280.1:0-1444 GCA_043743205.1 Schlesneria sp. | reverse complement strand
CCGCATCAACGTGCCGGTGGAAGAGCAATCACTCGAACAGTGGCAACAGATTCTCGACCTGAACCTGACCAGTACGTTTCTCTGCACGAAGATCATTGGCGGCGCGATGGTCTCGCGCGGGAAGGGCGGGCGCGTCATCAATGTCGCGTCGATCTCGGGCCTGATCGCCAATCGCGGAATCGGCGGGCGCAGCTATGAAACGTCGAAAGCGGCGGTGATCCAATTCACGCGCGCGACAGCGGCCGATTGGGCACCGCACGGAGTCACCGTGAACGCGATCTGCCCCGGCGGCTTCATGACCGCCCCGAACGTCCGCTGGGCGAGTGAGAATCCGGAAGTCATCTCGAAGTTCCGCGAGCAAATTCCACAGGGAGACTTCGGTCAACCCGAAGACCTCGGCCCACTCGCCGTCTATCTCGCCAGCGACGCCTCCCGCTACATGACCGGTGCCTCGCTCGTCATCGACGGCGGCTACACGTTGTGGTGAGACCACATTGTGTATGGGGCTTGATGCTCATCGGGGACCAACGTGCTGATATAGCTCGCGCGGCGACGAATGATGTGTTTTAGGCGAGCCGCACGCCGTAAGGCTGCGGGTTCTTAATCGCCGCAGGAAACCCGTGGCCTGACGGCACACGGCTCGCCTGAAACATCTCACTTATGGCCGCGTGCGGTATAGCTTCCCGCTTCACCTTGCTTGAGAGGGTGGAAGTTGAGCTTCTCCGCAACGAGCTGTGCCATGAGTTCGTGCCCGTTTGGCGAGAGATGAATCCCATCGACAGTCGCTCCGAGCGTAGTCAACACGCTCATCAGAATTCGCTTCGGAAGCAGTGCGACTTCGTATTTGAAAGCCAATCGTCGCTGAGTTGCTCCATACCGAAAGGCCAGTGGCGGGAGCGGCAACTCGAACATCAACACCGTTCTGTTCGATCGGCGTGATGCGACGAGCAGTTGTTCCAAATCGTGATCGAACTGCGCGACCGGCGGTCCTTCCAGCAAGTCGTTGCCGCCGATTTCGAGCAACAGCAGGGATGGTTCATCGTCGAAGAGTGCGACCTGCTGAAGAGCTGACTTCAGCGTTGCTCCCGGTTGCGAAGCATCCACAATCTGCCAAGGTGAACTGCGGGCGAGCCGTTGTGGCCACGTGTCTTCTCCGTCATTCAGGCCCGCCGTAATCGAGTCGCCCACGATGCACAATCGCGACGACGCTGCCGTCACTTGAGGGTTGAATCGGTAGGGCAACTCCCACAGCACCCCGATGCAAGTAAGGGCGAGAACCAGTCCTCTCCCCCAAGCAACACGAGTCGCTGAGCGAGTTCGGGGCAGAAGATCGCCCGCTGCTCTTTCTCGCCGAACTTCATTCCAGAGCCACGTCAAACTGGCGATGAACAAAACGATTAGCCACAGCGGGACAGGGGATGGCACGGCGATCGACCAGATCAAA
>JAYTXB010000279.1:0-4888 GCA_043743205.1 Schlesneria sp. | reverse complement strand
GGTACCCACTGCGAGCCGCCGCGCACAACCTCAGCCTGATCCTGCGAAAACTGCTCGGAACGGGCCAGTCGCGCGGCTTTTCGGCCGCGCTGGAGGCCGTCTGGTCGTCACTGGCGACCCTCCACACCCTCACCAACGCCATCTCGAAGCTGCGACCTTGTCGGATCATCGCTCGCTCGCTCCGCATGACCTTCCACTCGAACCTCGCCGCCAAACTCCCCCACCAACCGATCACGTCCCCAAACCTCGCTTTTTCAACGGGCTGCTAGGCCGTCCGTTTTGAGCGTTGAAAGTGGGACGGGCAAGGTGCCCATCCTACGTTCTTCAACAGGCGGTTAAACCTCGCGCTGCCAAAGCTGAGACACTGGCGAGCCACATGCCGTCAGGCTGCGGGTTCTTGATCGCCGCAGGAAACCCGTGGCCTCACGGCACACGGCTCGCTTAATACAGCTCACTCCTGACCGCGCGAGGTATAAACGCACTTTCCAGATTGGGAAGTTACTGCGGCCCCGGTCCTTGGTGATTGAGTCCGGATTTTGGAGGCTCACGCTGCGCGTCAATTGTTCAATCGAGCCGACGTTCGATTGAAGACAAACTTTTCGTTGAGACGCGGCCGGTAGAACTTCTCAAACGGGGACGCAGCCACCACAATCTCGGGCGATTGGAACCGAGGTTGTTCTCGGGAGTCGGGGTGAGACCGCGCGTCATGCCGGATCGAAGTTCACTCATCCGCCAATCCAATTCACTCACACGAAAGCCGAGCCTGATGTCCGACAACTGGGAGATGTACTTTACGAATGTGGACGATGCTCCGGCCGCGATGCTCGTTGACATGGGAGCCGCTGAGAATGCTCCCGATCCCGAGCGACCGGTCCTGCTGTGGATGTGGCTGAACTTGAAGTCTCCCAATGAAGATGGGTTTGCCGACGACACGGAGGAACCGCGGTTGGTCGAGATCGAAGATGCCTTTATCGACGCCGTCGAATTGACCGGCGATGCGATCCTCGTCGGACGTATCACCACTTGCGGGCGGCGAGAATTCTACTTCTACGCCAAGTCCTCGGTCGGCTTTGAAGACTCGATCGCCGAATCGATGCAAGCGTTCGAGGAGTACGAATTCGAAACGGGCGAGGAGGTCGACGAAGAATGGAGCCACTACACCAACGTCCTCTTTCCCGATCCGGAGAACATGCAGGAGATATTCAACAACCATGTCATCGAGGAATTGTCGGAGGCGGGTGATTCGCTGACAACGACACGACTCGTCGATCACCACGCCAGCTTCGCCGATGATGCGAGCCTTGCGAGCTTCGTGACTGCGGCGGAAGCAGAGGGATTCCAGAAGCTTTCGGACGAGATGAGCGAGGATCCCGACGACGAACTGCCCCATGGAGTCACTCTGCAGCGCGAACACGCCGTGGATTGGGACACGATCGACGAAGTGACGTTTGTTCTGTTCAGCTTGGCTGGTGAACACGAGGGTCAATATGCGGGGTGGAGTTCTCCCGTCGTGACCGACTAGGGCGACAGCGCATGATTCTATTTCTGGCCCCGCATCCGCTCGCAACTAGGGGCTGCACAGGAACAGGGTCGGAATCACTTCCCGAACTCAAATGGCTCGTTTAACCGCGTGGGCAACGCCCCGCGCGGTTAAACCTCGCGCGGCGGAAAATGAGGTATCGAGAGATCAGCCGGAACGCGCTAGCGTCCGGTTCGGAATTCAATCGTCTCTCGAACTCTCGAACCGGACGCTAGCGCGTTCCGGCTAATGGGGTGAGCCTCATTCTCCGCCGCGTGAGGTATAAACTCACTTTCCAGATCGGGAAGTGATAACGGACCCCGGTCCTAATCCTCTTCCCGAAGAGCGGACGAGAAACTGCCAATGTGCGCCGTAGCACTAACCCCAAACACAATCCTGCGTTTTGGTTTGAGCTGGAAGGATGTCACCGCCATGACTGTTGCTCCATTGCGAATCGTGTTGGTCGGAATGCTGTTTCTGTTGAGTCTCTGCCTGACTTGTGCCGAGGCATTCTCTGCGGAGGCACCTGATTTCAACCGCCAAGTGCTGCCTGTATTTCGTCGCTACTGCAACGGGTGCCACAACACGAAGGAGGCTGAGGGGAGCCTCGTGCTGGAGGACTATGCCCGCGCGATGCGGGGGGGCGAAAATGGCGTGGCCATCGTCGCAGGTCGGAGCGGTGAGAGTCGCTTATGGAAATTGATAACCGGCCAGGAAGAGCCGAAGATGCCGCCGAAAGATCACGCGGCACCGAAGCCCGATGAACTGGCGCTCATCAAGGCGTGGATCGACGCTGGGGCGAAGGCTCCGACGGGCGGATTGGCGGCGACGGGACTGGTCACCCCGAAGGTCGAGCCGCAAGGGACGGTGCGCGAGCCAATCACGTCGGTGGCGGCCTCACCCGATGGAAAGTGGATCGCTGTCGCGCGGCCTCACGCCGTGGAAGTGTTGAATGCAGCGGGTCGCGTCCTCGCGAAGTTACTGACCGGTCACACGGGGACGATCAACGATGTCAGCTTCTCGACAAACGGGGAGTGGTTGAGTGTCGCGTCCGGTGAGATCGGTCTCGTGGGCGAAGCGACACTGTGGAAGACGGCCGACTGGACGCGCGGCCGCGTGGTGCAAGGGCATCGCGATGCGATCTATGCCGCGCGGCTCAGTCCCGACGCGACGCTGCTGGCGACCGCCAGCTACGATCGGGACCTGCAAACGTGGGACGTGGCGAGCGGCAAGTCATTGAAGACTTTCTCTGGTCACAACGACGCGCTCTATGGATTGGCCTTTGCCCCCAATGGCAAACTGCTCGCGACGGTCAGTGGAGATCGCACGATCAAATTGTGGGACGTCACGTCGGGGCAACGACTCGACACGTTCTCGCAGCCGTCCAAGGATCAGAACACCGTCGCCTTCAGCCCCAACGGGCAGCACATCGTTGCGGCCGGTTTGGACTGCCGCATTCGTGTCTGGCAGATCAGCGAGACGGCCAAAGAGGGTACGAATCCGATCCTGTATGCGCGGTTCGCTCACGAAGGCCCGATCTTGAAGGTCGTCTTCTCACCCGATGGCCGCTTGCTGGCGTCGTCCTCGGAAGACCGGCGAATCAAGCTGTGGGAGACGAAGTCGTTTACTCAAGTCGCCGTATTGGAGCGACAGCCAGACTGGGGCGCGGCGATCAGCTTTACCTCTGACAGTCGGCAACTCTTGGTCGGACGCATGAACGGGTCGCTCACGGTCTACCCGCTCGCCCCGAAGTGGGGGGATCCGGCGGTCGAATTGCAGCCGCTCAATGCAACGCCCACTTCGACGAATGATCGGGCCGGCGAACGCAGCGTGTCGCTCACCGAGGTCGAACCGAACGACGGCCCTGCGACCGCGACACCGCTGCCGATCCCTGGCATCGTGACGGGTGAGTTCACTCGCGCGGCAGGCGATAAGTCGGCCGATCCCGACTTCTACCGGATCGAAGGGAAGGCGGGACAAGTCTGGATCATCGAGACGAATGCAGGCCGCAGCGGCTCTCTGGCAGACACGAAGCTCGACGTTTTGCACGCTGATGGACGACCGGTTTTGCGAGCACTGCTGCAAGCGATTCGCGATTCATGGATCAACTTCCGACCGATCGACTCCTCGTCGGCCGATGTCCGGCTGGAGTTCTGGGAGGAGATGGACTTGAACCAGTACCTCTATATGCAGGGCGAGGTCTGTAAAACGTTCCGCGCTCCGCAAGGACCGGACTCGGGCTATCAACTCTACGCGCTCGGCGGCAAACGGCGCGACTACTTCGACACGAGTGCGACGGCGCACGCCAAGGAAGAACCGTGCTACATCGTCGAAGCGTATCCGCCCGGATCGCAAATCGTGGAGAACGGCCTGCCGGTCTTCCCGCTCTACTTCAGCAATGACGACGATGCCGAACGCAAGCTCGACAAGGACTCGCGGCTCACGTTCACGGTCCCGGCGGATGGCTCGTACCTCGTGAAGGTCAGCGACGTGCGCGGCTTCACGGGGAACAAGCATCACTACACGCTGACCGTTCGTCCGCCTCAACCCGACTTCACGGTGGCGATCAACACCCCGAACCCCAAGGTTGCGGCCGGAAGTGGCCAGCGATTGAAGTTCACGTTAAGTCGCATCGACAATTTTGAAGGAGACGTGCGCATCGACATCGCCGGACTTCCCGCCGGTTTCAGTGCCGCGTCACCGGTCGTCATCGCGTCGGGACAGGTCGAAACAAACAGCGTCATCAGCGCCACTCAGGCCGCGATCGAACCGAAAAAAGAAGAGTGGGAGCGAACCACCGTCCTCGCCACGGGCCTGATCGACGGACGACTCGTCACGAAGACCGTCGGTTCACTGGGTGAGATCAAGTTGGAAAAGCCCGCTCAGATTCGCGTGATCCTCGTTCCCGATCAGCCTCAGTTCACTTCGGCCGACGGTGGCTTGTCGCTCGTGCCGGGGACGACCATCACGGCCAAGATCATTGTCGAACGAAACGGCTTCGACGGCGATGTGAAGTTCGACATCGACAATCTACCGCATGGAATCATCGTCGATAACATTGGCCTCTCCGGCGTTCTCGTTCGAGCTACAGAGACCGAACGCCAAATTTTTCTGACCGCCCGCCCGTGGGTTCCCTCGACCAACCGTTGGATTCATGCGGTCGCCCAGGTCCAAGGAAACCAAGCCTCGACCGAAGTCCGCCTGCACGTCCTGCGACGTGGCGAGGTGGCCGCGAAGTAAGGCGATCAACACGAGTCAGCGGAGTTGTCTTCGTTCCATCGGAGCGGGCAATGGCGATCACATCGTGGCGTTGCCCACGCGGTTAAACGACTCAGTTTGGGCCGCGCGAGACTCAGCGTCGCGCGATGA
>JAYTXB010000278.1:0-1912 GCA_043743205.1 Schlesneria sp. | reverse complement strand
CTTGAAGCTCCCGGTCGGCAAATGCGATTCGTCCTTGATCCACAGTTGATCGAGACCATACCGCGCGGCTAGGTACGAGCAGGGCAACAGCGGCGTCTGGCCCTCGCCCAGCGACACCGGGTCGGTCTCGAACGGGACCGGCAGCAACTCTTTGTATCGCCACATGTCGAGCGGTCGTTCGCACAGCTTCTCCTTCGTCAGCGTTCGCGCGACGCCCTCCATGTCGTACCGCACCCACAACGGCCGGTCCTTGTGCAGAGTTTGCAGTCGGTCAGCCGGGAGAATTGTGCCGTCGATAGCCGCTTCGAGATGCGAGACAAACGAAGTCATGGGATGCTGCCTGCGATGAAGAGATCGTAAACGGTGTCAGCCATAGTCGCAGAGATCGTAGAGTGTGGGGCTTCTTCGGAACACACTGTTGACGGCGTTGAGGAGTCTCTGTTTCAAGGACTCCACACACTCGACAGGCGGTGCCCTCAACTCCCCTAAGTTGCCGACTGCGTTTGTCGGATTCTGTTCAGGCGATTGTGGAAGTGGAGCGCGGCGATGTCCCGACCTGCCAATTCAATAGTCACATGCTCGGCAATCTGCGGGAGCCGCTATTCCAAGACATTTGGACCAGCCTACGAGCAGAGACTCAACGAACGTGAGTTCGCCGTCATACACCACGCGGCCAGATGTGAGCCGTAGCCACACCTCGCCAGAGTGCGGACGGAGCGTTGAAATAGCCCACGATCTGGTGAAACGAAAACACCTCGCAGCGATAGTGGCTGCGAGGTGTTTTGATTGAGCGATGTCAGCGAACGCCGACTGACTTCAGGGCAGTTGCGATTGAAGAGGGCGATTACTTGTCTTCGGCCTTGGGTTCTTCCGCCTTCTTCTCTTCGGCGGGTTTGTCTTCCGCCTTCTTCTCTTCAGGAGCGGCTTCAGCAGGCTTGTCTGCTTCCGGCTTGGCTTCGGCTGGCGTTTCTTCGGGTTTGGCTTCTGGAGTTTCGGTCGTTCCGCCTGCTGCTGCGGCCGGGACTTCCGTTCCGCCACCGGTCGTCGAACCGGGGCCAGTGGGCTTCTTAACGGCGCCAGTCGCGCCCGGTTTGCCATTCGTGGCGGGAGACTTTGCCGGATCGCAACCGATGCTGAAGATCGACAGACCAAACGCCACCAACAACGAACTGACGATGTGAACCTTGTGCATTGAACCACTCACCTTTTGTGTCCAGCTTTGTGACGCGAATCGTTCTCGTCCAAGCGGAAGAATCTGCTGCCGTCGCGAGACACCGCCCAGCAGCGCTGCCTACCCACACGACGCCTCGACACCCACCGGCCGAGGAATGGCGAGCATTACAGTAGCCAGCCGACCGGATTGCAACCTCAACCGCCGGCCCTGCTCTGTCGCACGGCAAGCGGTCGCTGGAAATGCAAGTTGACGAAACTCTGCCGTCAGTCTGGTGGGAATAATCGCTTCAGTCGGCGGGGTCGTATCAGCGCGTGAGATTCAGACCGCACACGACAAGGAATGAGACGTTTCCATGTTTGGCCCCAACACGAACGGCGTGAAAGCGGGTGTGAGTTCGGCTTTGAGCCTGATCTTCATCGACTCGACAGAAGCAGGACTCGCTTGGTGCATTGGCTTCCAACTTGAACCGTCTGATATAGTCCTCGCGCGGTCGGGATTGATCGGTTGCTGGACAATGTGCGTGCGAGTCCGGGAATGACTCGACTTCCTAATTCAGTCATTCCCTGACTGCGATTATCCGTGCAGAAGATCGGTCAATTCCCGCCGCGCTGAGTAGAGTCCCGTCCGTGATAAAGGCGTTCGCTTAGGCGAGCGGCAGGAGTTCGCATACCAACCGTAGACCGGACGCCTACGTCCGGTCGGCTCAAACAGACCGGACGAAGGCGTCCGGTCTACGGT
>JAYTXB010000277.1:0-5290 GCA_043743205.1 Schlesneria sp. | reverse complement strand
GAAGTCTGCCGAGACCCCGGATGTTTGAACCTCACTCAATATCTCGCCCGCTCGCCAAGCCGGAGCTTGGCTGGAGCCGTTCCCAAGCTGGAGCTTGGGAACGAGGGAGGGGGGGGAACCCACAACTCGCACAATTACTGAGGATAAGTCGGTCAGGATCACAAAAACCGGGAAGTCTTGGCTTGCGAAGAGGGTGGGTCGCTTGACGCAACAAAATGAGTTGCCATAATCCGCCCCCATCGCATAGGCGATACGCGGGTGTAACTCAGTGGTAGAGTACCACGTTGCCAACGTGGTTGTCGTGGGTTCGAACCCCATCACCCGCTCTCCCCCCTTCGACGCGATGGTCGGATTTTTTCCGAGTCGGTCGATAGTCGCTTGCCGCGAGTTTTGATCGGCGGCAGTTCTTTGCCCAAGTTCGACTCTGGGCAAGCTGTGGTGTGTACTTCTGGCTGATTGTATTTATGTGAGGAAGTGACTGTGACACAGGCCGAAGCTGCGGTGGCGGAAGCGACCGACGATGATACCGAAGAGAAGAAGTATCATCTGTCATTGGAGGTTGATATCCAGACGGTTGGCCCATGCCGAAAGCATGTGCGGGTCAAGGTTCCTCGAACCGACATCAACCATTTCGAGGACAAGGCGACCGAAGAGATCGTTCAGACCGCTGCTGTTCCTGGATTCCGCAAGGGTAAAGTTCCAGCAAGGCTTGCCCGCAAGCGATTTGAGGACGAGATCGCTGATTCGGTGCGTCAGCGAGTACTGATGCTCAGCTTGGAGCAGCTTGCCGAAGAGAACTCGCTGGATCCAATCAACGAGCCAGACTTCGACATCGAGAGCCTGAAGATCCCCGAAGAGGGAGACTTCGAGTACGAGTTCGACGTGGAAGTCAGGCCTGACTTCGAGATTCCTAGCTATGACGGCTTGAAAATTCAACGACCCGTTCGTGAAGTTTCGGGCGACGATGTCACAGCGTATCTCAAGAAGTTCGTGAACCAGTACGCGACTCTCGCTCCTCATGATGGTCCTGCCGAACCGGGCGACTTCGTTGAATCCAGCATCGACTTCTCGCGCAACGGCCAGCCCTATCGCGGAATCTCGTCCGTTGATTTGCGGCTTTCACCCACCATTCGATTCCGTGATGCTGAAATTGCAGGCTTTGACAAATTATTGGCAGGTAGCACTGTTGGCGCGGTCAAATCGTTTGAGGTTGTGATCTCGAATGAAGCAGAGCAAATCGAGATGCGAGGTGAGAAACTGACGGCGACACTGACCGTCCGACAAGTGCGCCGACAACACTTGCCCGAACAGAACAATGCTTTCTTCGAGAAGCTTGGCTATGCCGATGAATCAGAATTGCGAGATGAAGTCGAGGGGATGCTTCGACGGCAGGTGACCTATGAGCAACGGCAGGCCTGCCGTCGCCAAGTCTTGGAGAAGATCACGGAGTCTGCGACATGGGAGTTGCCTGAGTCGCTGGTTAGCAAGCAGACCGAAAATGCTCTGCGGCGTGAGGTTTTGGAGATGCAGCAAGCGGGCTACACCACTCAACAAATCTTGGCGAGAGAGAACGAACTTCGTCAGCAGTCCATCACCTCAACTCGCCAGGCTCTGAAGGAGCACTTTGTTCTGGACAGAATCGCTACGAAAGAGGCCGTTGAAGTCACTCCGATCGACATCGACTCTGAGATCAACATGATGGCCGTACAGCGTGGCGAGAGTCCTCGAAAAGTTCGTGCTCGCCTTCAGAAGAGCGGTGTGATCGAGAATCTGGAAGCTCAGATTCGTGAACGCAAGGCCGTTGATCTCATACTGAAATCAGCCCAATTTGAAGATGTCACCACACCTGTGGCGGCCAATAGTGATGATGTACAGGCGTTGTCGCTGTCGATTTGTGGCATGTCATCGGTCGTCGTTGACCCGAACGATGATGACGACGGCAAGCAGGCCTGAACTATCTCATCGTTTCGTGATTGACTCTCAACCGGCTGCCTACAGCCGGTTGTTTTTTTGGGTGATTCATCGGCCTTGTCGAGAATGGACTCAGCGCCTACTCTTCCACGCCAACTTGCTTGAGGGCGTGTTTCGCGGTCGATGTGAGAGCTGGCTAAATCGTCTCAACGTCTTGTTCTGTTCACCTGTCTTGAGGGATTCCGAATGCTGGAGTCGATGTCACGTTCGTTTAGTCCTCAGGCCAATGCGTCTCGCGATTATTCGCGGCAGCGTCAAATGGGGATTGGCGACCTGCTGTTGGAAAATCGGATCGTCTTCCTGGACGGATCGATTCATGATGCGAGTGCCAATGTGATCGTGATGAAGTTGCTCTACCTTCAGTCCGAGAACAAGCATCAGGACATTCATTTCTATATCAACTCGCCTGGTGGTTCCGTTACCGCCACGATGGCGATCTATGACACGATGCAGTTCATCCAATGCAGTGTGGCTACGTACTGTGTTGGAATGGCGGCCAGCGGTGGAGCGATCCTCGTCGCCGGTGGTACCAAGGGGAAGCGGTTCATTCTGCCTCACGCCAAGATGATGATTCATCAGCCGCATGGTGAAGTCGGTGGCCAAGTCTCGGACATCGAGATTCAAGCCAAAGACATTCTTGAAACGCGAGACGTCCTGAACGTGATTCTGCATGAGCACACCGGACAACCGGTCGAAGTGATCGCGAAGGACACCGGACGGGACCGCTACCTCAACGCGATGCAGGCCAAGGAATATGGCTTGGTCGATGAAGTCCTCTCCAAATCGACGAAAGCCAAATCAGCACCGTGAGCCAGCCTCCGGTGACGGCGCGTTGACCCTGCCTTCAGCGAGGGACCACGCGATAATCGCCGACTCAATTTTCATTTCCATTCTGCCCACATTAGCGAGCCTGCGATGACCTCTCTCGTTCCGTTCGTAATCGAAAAAAATGGCCGCGAAGAGCGGGCCATGGACATCTACAGCCGACTGCTCCGCGATCGCATCATCCTGCTCGGGAGTGCCATCAACGACGACGTGGCCAACAGTATTGTGGCCCAATTGTTGTATCTTCAGTTTGAAGATGGCAAGACGGACATCTCGATTTACATCAATAGCCCCGGTGGTTCGATCACATCGGGGATGGCGATTTATGACACCATGCAGTTCGTGACCTGTGATGTCGCGACGTACTGCATGGGCCAGTGCGCCAGTATGGGCGCGATGCTGCTCACCGCCGGGACGAAGGGCAAACGCTTCGCTCTGCCGAACAGTCGAATCATGATTCATCAGCCGCTGGCAGGGATGCAGGGAACAGCGGTCGATTTGGAGATTCATGCAAAGGAAGTCCTGCGGACCAAGCGTCGCATGAATGAGTTGATGCTCAAGCACACCGGTCAAACGCTGGACAAGATCGAGTCCGACACTGATCGCGACAACTTCATGTCCGCTGAAGAAGCACAGTCCTATGGCTTGATTGATGCCGTGTTGGAAAAGCTACCGACTCCCCCCGGAGCATCGACCTGAGATGCGGCTGGGCTGCTCAGACTGGCGAGCCGTTTTCCGAAATGTCCGCATCGTCTGGCCAAGGAGGTCCGTGTCGTGCCAACACATTTGAACTCAGCAACGTCGTTTCAGGCAGGGGCGTGGCTCACTCTGACATTGCTCGCGGCCATCGGCGTTTCCGGCTGTGGCTCGCCAGAACGAAAGAAACTGGCCGACAAGCTGCCATTTCTCAAGCACGAGAACGACGGACCTCAAGCAGCCGAGCAACGGCAGAAGTTCGTTTCCGACCGCGATCCCGCCGCTTTTCGGTGGCTGCTCACGCATGGCGTGAGTAATGAGATGTCGGTATCGGAAGTCGCCAACGTTCTGGGTGAGGCAGGCGAACGACGACTCGACGATCGTGAGTACAAGACTAACGGTGGCAATTACCACACGACCGACATTGCTTATCAATGGGGGCCTGACCGAACCGGCCACACCGTCGTACTCTTCTTTCGTGACGGGAAGCTCGTTCATTTCGACCCGGCCGAAATCCGAGAGTAACCTGTGTCGCCTAAGGGCAGGCTGGTCATTTGAGACCTGCCGCTGCTGTGGAGCCCGCGAGTTGTCTGGACTTCGTTCGGCTGGCGTGACACAGGCGAAGCCGAATCTGGACATCCCGTCGCTATGTCTCGCATCTTCATCGACTCGCTCGAAGACCCGCGTGTGCGGATGTATCGCGATCTGAAGAGGAGCAATCTCCTGCGTGACGGAAAACAGTTCATTGCCGAGGGAATCAAACTGGTGGAACGCTTGCTGGCGAGCGACTACCGTGTGGGATCGGTCCTCGTTTCCGAGCGTCGCGCCGAGGAATGGGCCGAACAAATCCCCGATGGCGTACCGCTGTATGTCGTTCCGCAGCAGCTTGGCGAACAACTGACCGGCTTCAATTTTCACGTTGGGGTGTTGGCGTGTGGCTACCGAAAACCGCCGCTCTCGCTGGATGACCTGTTGCCAAAGTCAGAGCAACCGACAGTCGCTCCTTCGCTGACTCTGGCAATCTGCCCGAACTGCGACAATCCCGAGAACCTCGGAACGATTGTCCGCATTGGCGCGGCGTTCGGTATCGACGGACTGCTGCTCTCGCGCGAGGGCTGCTGCGATCCGTTCTCACGTCGCGCACTACGAGTCTCGATGGGGGCGGCATTCCAATTGCCGATCATCGAATCGCCCGATCTCACACAAGACGTGCAGCGTCTCCGTGACGAATGGCAGTTCGAACTGATTGCGAGCGTGCTGGATGAGTCTGCGGAACCGCTGTCTCGCGCCGCGCGAGTCGATCGCGTTGGCATCCTGTTCGGAAATGAAGCCGATGGTCTCGACGAACATTGGCGAGGTCTCTGTTCGCGACACGTCACGATCCCAATGAGCGGTGGGACGGACTCACTGAACGTCGCCATCGCAGCAGGCATCTTCCTGCATCACTTCACCATGTCGGCCTCAACGGCTCGTTGAGGCCGATTTCGCAGCGAGCGTCATCGAGTTGGAAGCGACCGCGATGTGCAGGCCGTTTCGACAGCATCTCTTGGCGGCTACAATCCGCACGCGAAAGAATCGTCCTCGTTTCACGAGTTGGCGATTTCTTGTTGCCTTACACATTCAGTAACCCGCAGCGTGAGCGAGGGAGTGCGATGACATTCATCACTCACCCTGCGGGTTACTGCGGGTGCGGGCGATGTCCGCGCCGTTTGATCTCACTCGCCTCCACAACGACTCCGCCCAGGAACGCCCTTCATGAACATGCTCGCCATCGTGCTGGCCTCCGCTGCGATTCTGT
>JAYTXB010000276.1:0-1294 GCA_043743205.1 Schlesneria sp. | reverse complement strand
ATGTGGTAGCCCTCACGCGCGTACTTGATCGCTTCGAGATGGACCTTCGTGACGAGTGGGCAGGTGGCATCAATCGTCTGCAACCGGCGGGCTTTCGACTGAGTCCGTATTTCGGGCGACACGCCGTGCGCCGAGAAGAGCAGAATCGAACCTTCGGGCACTTCGTCGATCGTATTGACGAACGTCACTCCCTGTTGCGTGAATCGCTCGACCACATATTTGTTGTGCACAATCTCGTGGTAGACGAAGACCTTCGAGCCAAACATCCGAATCGTCTCGTCCAGACATTCGATGGCCATGTTGACACCGGCACAAAAACCACGCGGGTTCGCCAACAGAATCTTCATCGTTGCGGCCACTCCATTTCGGAAAGGGATCGTCGTCTGCGGGGGGATTCTAGGCGGTCCTCGTAAACTCGCAATCAACGCGGTTGTGGTGTTGAGTGCGGTCCGAACTCAATCAGACTGGATCAGGCCTCTGTTCGGCACGGACACCTTGAGCCGGAAGATCAGTTGAGAAATCAGTCGCCGTCAATTGGTAGCGCCTATGGTCCTTGCTACGATCTCGCCCGCCCGTGACTCAACAGGCAAATGCACTTACCGTTTCAACGTTGAATCGGGTGGTTTGAACCCTCAACCCCCGCGACACGGACGATGCCGTTGGCCCTTTAGGAATGGATTCGATGACAACAGACGCTTTAGCCGCACCCAACCCGAAGCAGCAGATCCGCGATCAGGCACACACGAACCGCAACGCTCAAGAAAACAAAGACGAACTCAGCCGCGAGATCGTCGCCCGTTGCATGTCCCTCCCCGAGTACGAGCAAGCCAAAACGGTCCTGTTCTACTTGGATGTTCGCAGCGAAGTCCGGACCCGCAACGATCTCGACACGGCCCTCGCGAGTGGCAAGAAGATCGTCGTGCCGTACTGCGTAGACGGGGAACTGGAACTGTTTCACCTCGAACAGTCCGACGAGTTGTCGGTCGGGATGTACCGCATCCTCGAACCGAAGCCGGAGCTACGAACGGTCGCCTCCAAGCAGGTCGATGTCACCGAGATCGACCTGATTATCGTGCCGGGCGTGGCCTTCGATCGACGCGGCGGACGAACGGGACACGGCAAAGGTTACTACGACAAACTGCTCGAACACGCCCGCCCCGAGACGCCATTCGTCGCGTTGGCATTCGAGTGCCAATTGTTCGACGAGATTCCGATGCAAGACCACGATGTCTTCATGGACAAGGTCATCACCGAACAGGCCGCGTACAACGGTCGCGGTCGAGGAACTCACTGA
>JAYTXB010000275.1:0-3058 GCA_043743205.1 Schlesneria sp. | reverse complement strand
ACCACTTTGTGATTCAGAGTAGCTGACGTACACCCGTCTGCGGTGTGAGCCCGCGATCGCGGCTGGAGCGTGGAATTCTGGCAGCAGGGAAGCGGCCTGATGAGGGATCGTTTGGCGAGGGAGTCGTTGTCGGAGTCGATCCGGCGCGTGATGGACCCGCGTGTGGCGGGGCGGAATGACCACTTGCTGGTGGATCTGGTGTGCATCACGATTTTGGCGGTGCTGTGTGGTGCCGATGACTTCGTCGCTGTGGCGTCCTTCGCCCAGGTGCGTCGCCAGTGGCTCCAACAATTCTTCGAGCTGCCCGGCGGTGTTCCCTCGCACGACACGTTTGCGCGGGTGCTGGGATTGATCAATCCTCCCCAGTTGTCGGCCTGTCTGGTGAACTGAACGGCCGCGTTGCAGACGGCGTTGCAGGGTCGGCAGGTGGCGATTGATGGCAAGACCGCGCGGGGTTCGGCGCGGAAGAGCAAGGGATTGCGCGCGCTGCATTTGGTCAGCGCGTGGGCCACCGCTGAAGGACTGACACTCGGGCAAGTCGCCGTCGAAGAGAAATCGAATGAGATCACCGCGATCCCGGAACTGCTCGATCTGCTGTCTCTGAAGGGGGCCATCGTCTCGATCGATGCCATGGGGATGCAGCAGGTCATTGTCGAGAGACTCCGCGAAAAACAGGCCGACTTCGTGATCGGCCTGAAGGACAATCAACCCACGCTCGCCACCGACATGAGCCAACTTCTCGACGAGGGTTGCCGAACCAGCTTTCAACGGTTGACGACGGACCTGCACTCGACGACCGAGAACGCTCACGGCGGCATCGAACAGCGTGAGGTCCGCGTTATCGAGCTGCCGAAAGACTCGCCGCATCACCAAACCTGGCCGGGCCTGAGAACCCTAGCCGTCGTCCTCAAACACATTGAACGCGACAACATCGAGACCTATGAAACTCGCTTCTATCTGAGCAGCCTGCCCCCACAGGCGGAACTTCTCGCGCGAGTCATCCGCTCACACTGGGGCATCGAGAACTCGCTGCACTGGACGATGGATGTCACATTCCACGAAGATCGCCATCGCTTGATCAACCGCAATGGCGTCAGCAATCTCTCGGCCATCCGCCGCCTCGCCGTCTCGATCCTGCGACAAGACACCCGCACCAAACTCGGTGCCAAAAACAAACGCTTCAAAGCCGCCACGGACCCGGACTATATTCTAACCGTGCTCGAAAACCTAAGAATTTGATGCGTTTCGCCTGGGTTCCCCGTCCAGTCGAATTGCTTTAATCCTTCGATGTCGCGTTCGCGATCAAGCGCCCCGTAACGATCCACCGTCGCCTTAGACACACCGCTCAACCGCGCCGCGTTAAAGTAGGTCTCGCGCAGGCTGATATTCTGAAACACGTTCATCTGCTTCTGCACTCGCGGAGCAGGATGTTAAAAGCGTTCCCTGCGCAGGGCCTGCCGCTCGACTTCCGAAAAGGTTAAGCGTGTCATCCTTGACTACTCCCGGCAACGATGGGCAAGTACCCCAAGGCGATTATAAACCACAATCACAATCTCGATAATACATCATTCTAGGCCGCGCAATATATAAACGACTCAGCTTGGGCCGCGCGATGTATATATCCCTGAACGTAGCCGAGTTTCATTAAGAGTCGCACGCTGGCACCCACGCGAATCAAGAGCCATCGGCCTCCGTCCAAGATCGCCCGCAGGGGCTGGACCCCAGCCTAACCGCCACTCCAGCCCCCAGCCAACTCCACCGAACGAGCCCACAAACGCTCCCTCCGACACAACACGAGGTTATGAAGACCGGCCCCTAGAGCGGGAACACGCTGGCCAAAAACACGGTACGAGGTCATCTCAAGAACGCCAAACTGATCTTCGGCTCAGCGTTCAAGGCGAGGCTCATCGTCACGAATCCGTTCCGAGGAATCTCGTCGCAACTCGTCAAACGTCCCGACCGAATGACATTCGTGGATCATCGCGCGATCAGAAAAGTTCTCGATGCCTGCCCGAACTCCCGGTGGCGTGCCATCGTCGTGCTGTGCCGCTACGCCGGGTTGAGATGTCCGTCAGAAGTGTTTGCTCTGCTCTGGTCCGACGTGGACTTTGAAGCCGGTCGAAAGAAGGTCCGTTCACCGAAGGGCGAGAACTTCGGCAAGGGGATTCGAGATGTCCCGCTCTTCCCCGAAGTCCGTTCCGCCCTTTCAGAGCTTTACCGGCCAAGTGTCAGTCAACGGTAGCCAGTGGTAGAAGGAAATTCTTTCACTGGGGAAGTCGATGACTCAAAAAGTCTGTGGAGCAAACGCGTCGTGGAATGGTGTCGCAGGTTCGTCGTGGCGCGTCGATGCGTGCGGTGGCGAAGGCCTGTGGTGTGAGTCTGCGCACGGTTCAAGTGTGGGTGACACGCGCTGGCGACACTCGACTGGATCGTGTGGATTGGAGCGACCGTCCGTGTGGTGGGCGACGTGTCGAGCAGGCCACTTCGTGCTCGGTCGAGGACGTGATCTTGGACATCCGTCTCCGGCTGCAAAAGAGCAGTGCGCTGGGCGAGTCTGGAGCCGCCGCGATTCGCCGCGAACTGATCGAACATCCGCAGAAGTATCGTCAGAAGAGTGTTCCCTCGTTGCGGACCATCGGTCGCATCCTGGCGGGACGCGGTGCCTTGGACGGTCGGCGGCGTGTGCGTCGGTCGCCACCGCCGCCGGGCTGGTATCTGCCGCGCGTGGTACAGCGGAAAACGGAACTCGACAGCGGAGACCTGGTCGAAGGATTGGTGATTCGCGGCGGCCAGCAGGTCGAGGTGTTCAACCTGATCAGCCTGCATGGCGGCCTGACGAACAGCTTCGTGAAAGCCTGCTGGACCACGGATTCCGTGCTGAAATCGCTGGAACGGCATGGGCGAGAGCATGGTCTGCCGGGGGTACATGCAGTTCGACAACGACACCGTCTTTCAGGGGCCGCACGTGCATCCCGACACGTTCGGTCGCGTCACGCGAATGTGCCTGCCACTGAACGTGACCCCGGTGTTCGCCCCGCCGCGCGAGAACGGCTTTCAG
>JAYTXB010000274.1:0-1204 GCA_043743205.1 Schlesneria sp. | reverse complement strand
GAGAGCCATGCCCCAATAGGCCATCGCGCACGAGTGATCGAGCACACAGACCTGACGAAAGGAACGCTCGGCCTCGAAGTACCAGAAGCCGTGGAGTTGGCCGAGTCCCTGGTTGAAGAACGCCTGTGCCTGCGGGTCTTTCGACGTGATCGCGAACGACACGTTGCCCGTCGTCCCCATCAAGTAAGCCGCTCGACGCGGTCCTTCGTCGAACGCCTCGCCGTGCAACGAGTGTCCCGGATCAACGACGTTCGCAGGTTTGAGGGCACTGGCCGGACCATCCTCCGCCGACCAAGCCGTTGAAGCGACAAGCAACAGTGCAGCGGCAACAGACCAACATCGCATGATCGTCTTTCCAAGTCGGCTGATTTGAACGCGGGGCACCGCTCACCTCAAAGTGCTCAGTGTCCGAATAATTCATCCAAGGCTTGCATCAAAAGTGAGATGGCAGCCGTTGAAACATTCCCCACCGGAGTACCGACGAAGTTGAGATCGACGGCAGTCAATTGAAAGACCAATGCGACGGAGGGCTGTCGCAAACCGTTACCGATGTCGGGCGAGATCAATACCGTTCCGGGAAATCGCAACGCGGCTTGTTGGGTCGTTAGGGGAACTACCAAAACCGTGGGCAAGCAGACGCCGGGCAACTCACGTGATTGAAAAATGATCCCAGGGCGTCGGCCTGCCTGAAGTACGTCCACCACCAGTGGGGAAATCAATCCAAACAACATCACCCAACGTCATGACGCCGCATCCTCATAGGGAAACTGATCCCAACTCGCCGTCCCTATCGTTTGCCATGCGGCCAATTCTTCAGCCAGTTCACGCGAGATCGGTTCGTCATCCAGCGGCACGACTAACATGCCGCAGCCGGTCTCAACAATCCGGACTCTGGAGTTTGGCAACAACCCGTGTCGCTGCCCCAAGTCGTTCGGAATCAGGAGCAGACCGGCTTCATCAATGGTTGTCGTACTCATTCGATTACCTCTTTACTCATCTACGCCCTCGCTGACGCAGCGGGTGACTTAGGGCCGGGGCCGTAATAATTTTCCGGACTCCCGCGACTTGTTTAACCGCGTGGCCCACGTGGTTAAACGACTCATACGCATTCCAATAATAAACTGCGCTCGGCAGACTTCCGAAGTCTTTGAGACTTCGGAAGTCTCGGCGGACACATCGCGCAGATAATTCTTGGAATGCGTAT
>JAYTXB010000273.1:0-2562 GCA_043743205.1 Schlesneria sp. | reverse complement strand
CGGTCAGCAGCAGGAGTGTTGGATCGACAGCACCGAATTGGCCGCGAGCACCGTTCTCACCCATGACCAACAGGGCATGTTCCTTGGCGACGGGTGGAGCCGTTCGTTCAGCCCACACACGGAAGGTTCCTTCCGTGTTGCCCGAAGCGACTTGATAGATGCCGCCCTTCAAGTTTTTGAACGAGTAGACACCTTCTTTGTTGGTGACAGTCTTCGAGACTTCGGCCTTGCCTTGGCGGATCACGACAGAAGCCCCTTCGATCACCTTTCCGGTGTGATCGACAACGCGGCCCGACAGCAATCCGCCAGCGGTCAAGGCGATGTCAGGAGCACCCGCCGTCTGCGAAGCCTTGGCGACCGCGCGACCATCGGCCAATACGGACACTTGTGGGAAGACCATCCCCAACGTCGCGAGGCTGACCGCCACGCCCTTTACAAAGCGAAATCCATTCATGCTTGCCTACTCTTTCTTGGGTTGAAGCGACCAGTCTCGAAGTGAACAGTCAGAAACCGACAGACAGGATTCGTACACCATGACAGCCTGCTGAAGAGGCCATCGAGAGGTGAACGCGTGACGCGAACTGAGCCCGTCGCGACGCGAGGTCGTCGATGGCGGGCGGAGTATAGCCACGGTCAAAAGTGCGTCAATTGGACTTCATGTCGTTCGTCGGTAGGTGGGTTGTTTTTGACGAATTGCGGCCAAATAGCTCCGCGTATCGGCAGTTGTCGCCGAGGGGACGCATCCGCAACGTGTGGGCTGGTCCTCAGGAAATCGCAATCGGCCTTGCAGCCCATGGCGGTTGCCGACCGTAGCTCAAGTTGTCACGATCCGTTCGCCACTTGCTTTGCGAGTCTCGATCAAGAGTCTAAGGGGCCTGCCACCCGGATCGAATCGTTGGTGCCCAGTGCCGTGCCAGTCCGCCCATTGATGACAGCCAAACAGAAAACGTCTCGCCCGACGGCGATATCAACACTACGAGGAGATTGCCATGAAGGGTGTGCAGGGGTTGCTACTGTCGCTCGGGTTGGGTTTGGCTGGAGCCGTTTGCAACTGGCTTTATCTGGAGCGACTTGCGGGGCGTGAGGCCAAAGTGTCGTTCATCGGCATCAAGGCGGACGCGCAGGTCAACATCGGCGACAAGCTGCTCGCGTCGCATCTGGTGCGTGTCGATATTCCGAGAAGTGCTGTCGGGAATCTGGATCAGGTCGCGCCGCTCTGGGGTCTCAAATCGACCGTCGAAGGTCTGGCGACCAGCCGCAGTTTTCGAGGCGGAGAGTTAGTCTTGACGCAGGACCTGCGCACTCCCGGAGCGAAGGACTTAAATGACAAGCTCGGCAAGGATGAAGTGGCGGTTTGGTTGCCAATCGATAACCGCACGTTCAATTCGATGCGTGTGAATCCCGATGACGAAGTAACGTTTTTACTGCCGCGTGTTGGAACGGGAGGCGCTTCTCCCACGCCGATTTCGACTCCCGCCGGCGGAGCAGGCGGAAGCGCCTTGAACAACGAGTACGTCGGGCGATTCCGCATTCTCGAACTGGGCAGCCGAACGGGTCGTCCGGAAGTTCAGAAGGCAGCCGGGACACGACAAGCGAATGAAAATGTGCTGGCCATTGTCGCCAAGTTCGAGGGCAATACTCACCTCGAAGCGAAAGCCGAGCGTGTCATTGAGTACCTTCGCGCCTCGAAGTCTCAGGGCCTGCAAGTCATCCTGCACCCGAAGAAAATGCCGGGCGAGTAATGTCTGAAACAAAGTGAGCTCCCCGCCATGCTGTCGTTGATTCAAGAACTCGACCTCGCCCTGCGTGACGGGCGGACAGTCTGCTACACGGCACTCGTTGAGACACGCGGTTCGACACCGCAAAAAGCGGGTGCGACGATGCTCGTCTTCCATGATGGTTCGCAGGTTGGAACTCTGGGCGGCGGCTGTGTCGAGGCCGAGGTCAAACGCCGGGCGTTGGCCCTACTCGCCAATGGCTCGACTGAATTGATGTCGTTCCAGTTGGATAGCGACTACGGTTGGGATGATGGCCTGATCTGTGGCGGTCGAATGAAGATGCTCGTCGATCCATTGCGGCCAGGAGCGGACTGCTCGTACTACCGTTCGTTCTACGAGACGTTGTCAGCCGGACGCGGCTGCACCGAGGCGATCCTCATCAACGCAGACCCGTCGGCCGGTTGCGCCGGCGATCGCTGGCTGCTCGATGACGCAGGTCAGGTCATCGCCGCGCGACTCGTACCGCGCGAGATATCCCACGCCACGACGACTTCCTCCTCTGCTCTTGCCGCTCAACCGTCAACCCTCACCCGTCAACCCCTCGCTCACCTCAAGTCGCTCGCCCTGCGGCCGCGACCGTACATCGAAGAGGGCGTCTCCTATCTGCCGCACCTCAGTCGTTGTCGCCTGGTGATCGTGGGAGCGGGCCATGTGGGTCGGAAAGTGGCCGAACTGGCGAGCGATGTCGGCTTCGATGTCTGGGTCATTGATGACCGGCAGGAGTACTGCAACTCGGAACGCTTCCCGAGTGCCAAGCGACTCATCGTCGATGCGATCGACGTGG
>JAYTXB010000272.1:0-7268 GCA_043743205.1 Schlesneria sp. | reverse complement strand
GCCGAACTGTATGGCTGGTTCCGCTCACAGCATCACCTCAAGCCACCACCGTTCGTGGGAGTCGTCTCGAAGATCGATGGACTTAGTCCGATGATGGAGTGGTCTCCTCCCTATGACTGGTCGCAGCCGACGCGCCCGAAAGAGGTCTCGATTCGCGAGGCCGTAGATTATGCACGGCAGTCGGTGAACGGAGGACTCGGCGCGGGCGAAGGACTGGCTGGCATTGTGGCCGTCTGCACCGATCGCGAACGGCACCGCGTCTTCGGGATTGAGGAATGGCTGCTCCCCGTGATCGCGCTCCAACTGGATGAAGCCCGCGCATGTTCGCTCGTCCGTTCCGTTCACCACGATCATGATCGCATCAAGGCTTGGCGCGTGGTCTCGCAACTCATCGCAACCGGCCAGCGAATCAAAGACGCCGTCAGCGCACTGAGCGATCCGCGCGCACCGATGAAGTGAGTGTTCATCGAGAGCATGGATGAAGCGCGCGTTGCAGAAGCCGATCTCACGACGATCCCGACACCTATCCGACGGTGACTTCTTCGAGTGTTCCATCGGCGCGTTGGCGGAACGCGGGGCCCGCATCGCGCGGGGGGCGCGAGTAGAGCTTCAGTTGGACCGGGTGGCTGTCGATCTGGCCGCGCAACGTGACGAACGAGCCGGTCGAGCTATCCGCTGCCGAGCAGACGTTCCAGCGGAACTCATCGACGCGCGTGAAGCCTTCGGTCAGTCGGCCGAAGTCGAACTCAAAGCTGATGAAGCGAGACTGCCCATCGTCCCGACCACCGATGACTTCAGTTGAGCCGAGATACATCCGCGCTTCCCAACCGTCCGGGGTCAGCTCGCACTGATAGCCGACTTTGGCCACGCCCGTCAGCGGTTCAAACAACGCCGCCGTTTGATGCACAAACGCCGACAGCCATTCGGGGCGACGATCACGGTCCTTGCGGTCTCGCTTGTGAAACTCCAGCTGCTTGAGCAGGTGATTCACCAATAGATGCGAGTGTGCCAAGATCGTCGCCCTCAGTTTCTTCTTAGTAGTTGTCGAGTTTGTCAGCACCCGCGACTCCGATTCGTTGGTCCCCTTGGTATCGGGCGGTTGGTCAAGGAAGCCAAGTCGAATTGGTCATTCCTGCCGAAGTGCGACCCGGTACCGGTCAGCCGCGCGCCGTGTGCGGCAGGGCGCAGTCCCTCGGAACGTAACGACCGAGCCGGTTCTGCCACGAGGTCGCGGCGTGAGGCGACCGCGAGGAACTGTGAAGTTTTCGACAATGCGGCTCTTCGAATTTGTAACTCTTACACGGAGCGGTTTCGGAGTGAGGTTCCTTGGCGAGACTTTTCGCTCAGCGACCGCTGCGCAAGTCATGACTCTCATAGACCTTGCCAGCCCGCGTGCGAATCGGCCGTTTCAGCCGGTCCAACGTTTGCTGTCTCGGCCAAATTGTCGCGACGTTGGCATGGATGCCGATCGCTCGTGGCAATCCCTTCTCAAAATCAAACCACTCGGAACCAGCATGGACGCTTTCCTCCGCAGTCTACTCGTCGTTGGCGCCTTCGCCTCAATTGGGGCGGGCTATCGCACTCCCAACTTCATCGTCACCGCGCCGACGGCCGAGTTCGCCAAGCAAGTCGGTGACGCCGCCGAAATCTATCGCGATGAGTTGGCAATCGAATGGATTGGCAAGTCGCTTCCCGGCAACTGGTCGTCACCGTGCCCGATCGACGTGAAGGTTGGCACGATGGGAGCGGGCGGCGCGACGACGTTCAACTTTCAGAACGGCGAGGTCTATGGTTGGAAGATGGAGATTCAAGGGAGCGAAGAACGCATCCTCGACTCCGTGCTGCCTCACGAAATCAATCACACGATTTTCGCGTGTCACTTCCGTCGCCCACTGCCGCGCTGGGCTGATGAGGGAGCCGCGTCGCTCATCGAACACGGGTCGGAGCGACTCCGTCTGCAAAAGATTCACGGCCAAGTGATGGGGACTTCGCGCAAGATTCCGCTCCGCACGCTGCTCGACATGAAGAACTATCCGCAAGACAAGCAACAGGTGCTGACGCTTTATGCCGAAGGGCACTCGCTGGCCGACTTCCTGATCCAGAAAAGCGACAAGCCGAGCTATGTGAAGTTCCTTCAAGCGGCTCACCACGAGGGCTGGGATGCGGCACTCCAACAGTACGACTACCCCAGCATTGAGGCTCTCGAACGTGACTGGGACAAGTGGGTGTTGGCGAGCAGCCCGAGTTTGAAAGCTCCCGTTGGCTCTCAAGTGGCCGACAACCGCCAGCGAGCCGCCACGCCAAGGTCGACCAAATCAGGCACCACGATTCGCGCTCAGTCGCCCGACGCGACACACACTCTCACCGATCAGAGCCTCCCCGTCGCCACCGCCTCGGCGAACACCGCCTCTGGCAACACGAAGCCAAACCGAGCCGCAATCGCACGGGCCGAACAGGCTCTCACGCAACAAGAGGCCGCGCTGCCGATCACTGCGCCACCTATTCAAGTCGCGTCGGCTCCTCCCGCTCGCAGCCGCGCTGGATTGGAATTGCCGCTGTTGACTCAGCCCGCCCGCACCGGCGCCGCGCGAGTCCCCCACGATCCACAGCCGCGCCGATTCGAGTAGTCCGGCGACCGGCTGGAAAGACTGTCGTTGTAGGGTCACAGTGATAGCTCGCGCGGGCCGAGGTGAGCCGTAACCGGCACTCTCCAGAGTACGGACGTGACGTTCAAACACCCCACGTACTGCCGAAATGCGGCGAGATTCAAATGTCTCACTTTGGGCAGTGCGAAGCGTAACTCGAATAAACGTCGGACGACGGGATCGATCCATTCGGCCGTCCAGCGAATGTCGCCGAGTGTTCCATCGTGGCTCAACGACAACGTCAAAAGTGGGTCGAGCACCGTCACCGACTTACCGAGCGACGACCATAACTCCGCGCGACAGTAGGCCATCAGCAACCTCGCACGCGGTCCGAGATACGCCTCGGACAACGCGGGTACCGTGGTCGGTGAAGTCTCCCTCCGACAGTACCGGCACCGCTGGCGATTCCAGCGCCCGAGTGCTTGAACGGGTGAGATTCCAGCGCCCGCCTCCAAACAGCCCGTCGCATGATCACGACTCAAAGGACGAGGTGTCGCCAGGAGGGTTCCCTTGCGCTGAGTGCGTCCAGCAGGAAACGCCATCGCAAACAAAGGCCCCCGCACCCGAACAAAAAAAGCCCCTTCGACATCACTGTCGAAGGGGCTTCTCGTCTCATCAAGTCGGAGCGACAAGACGACTATTGAACTTTTCACGAATGGCCTGCAAACGTGGTGCAAGGGCCTTGTCGCTCTGGTGGATGACAAAAACACATCAATCTATACATGTTATGTCAAATGGAGCGACTGACTCTAGTTTTGGACAAAGTCCAGTTCTTGACAGAATCCAGAATTACCCTATGATCGGGGCATGAGTGACGATCCAGCAAAAACTCTTCGCGAACACGGTGTCCAAGTCACGGCTCAGCGTTTGGCAGTGCTGCGCGCGGTGTCGGGGCGGCCTCATTCCACGGCGGACGAAGTCGCCGGGTGTGTTCGCGCCGAGATCGGCACCATCTCGCGACAGGCGGTGTATGACGCGTTGGGCATGCTGGCCGAGATGGGCATCATCCGGCGCATTCAGCCCGCCGGATCGCCGGCCCTTTACGAGGATCGTGTCGGTGATAACCACCACCACTTGATTTGTCGCGCCTGCGGAAAAACAGTCGATGTTGACTGCGCCGTCGGCGACGCGCCGTGCTTAACCGCAGCCGGCACCTCAGGTTACCAGATTGATGAGGCCGAGGTTATCTACTGGGGCGTCTGTCCCCAGTGTCTCGCGGCAATTCCAGGTTCGGCCACCGACTGAAGGCCAACAATGCGACACTTCGAAATCAGACCAACCAAATTTAAAACCTACCCTAAGGAGAACCCACATGTCCGAAAATCTAAACAAGTGCCCGGTGATGCACGCGACCTTAAAACAAGCGGCCGGCGGCGGCACAACGAACCAAGACTGGTGGCCGAAACTGTTAAAGGTCGATCTTCTGCACCAGCATTCTTCCAAATCCACTCCGATGGAAGAGGAATTCAACTACGCGAAAGAGTTCAACAGCCTCGACTTGGCGGCGGTGAAAAAGGATCTCGCGGCGCTGATGACCGACTCGCAGGAATGGTGGCCAGCGGACTTCGGCCACTACGGACCTTTGTTCATTCGCATGGCGTGGCACAGCGCCGGCACCTACCGCATCGGTGACGGTCGCGGCGGCGCGGGCAGGGGCCAACAGCGCTTCGCACCACTCAACAGTTGGCCGGACAACGTCAGCTTAGACAAAGCACGCAGGCTCCTTTGGCCGATCAAGAGTAAATATGGCCGAAAGATCTCGTGGGCCGACCTGATGATTCTCACAGGGAACGTCGCATTGGAAACGATGGGCTTCAAGACGTTCGGTTTTGCCGGCGGGCGTGAGGATACGTGGGAGCCGGATCATGATGTCTACTGGGGCCGCGAGAGCACCTGGCTGGGTGGCGATATACGCTACGCCCACGGCTCGGACGGCGTCGAGAAAGAGGGCGGAGTGCTCGTGTCCGATGACAACTTGGATGGGGACAAACACAGCCGCAACCTCGAGAATCCTCTGGCCGCGGTGCAGATGGGCCTGATCTACGTCAACCCTGAAGGCCCGGACGGCAATCCCGATCCGCTAGCCGCAGCGAGGGACATTCGCGAAACCTTCGCCCGCATGGCCATGAACGACGAGGAAACCGTCGCGCTGATCGCCGGTGGCCATACCTTTGGCAAGACCCATGGTGCCGCCAATTCGACCCACGTGGCGCCCGAGCCTGAAGCGGCAGGCCTCGAGGACCAAGGCTTCGGCTGGAAGAACAGCTTCGGCAAGGGCAAAGGCGGTGACACGATCACCAGCGGCCTAGAAGTCACTTGGACCACCACTCCCACGAAGTGGAGTAACGGCTTCTTCGAGAGCCTGTTTGGCTACGAATGGGAGCTCACCAAGAGCCCGGGCGGTGCGCAGCAGTGGAAGCCGAAGGGCGAGGCGGGTGCCGGCACCGTGCCGCATGCGCATGACCCCTCG
This sequence comes from Schlesneria sp., assembly GCA_043743205.1. Lineage (GTDB taxonomy): Bacteria > Planctomycetota > Planctomycetia > Planctomycetales > Planctomycetaceae > Schlesneria. Next base: position 2,153 of record JAYTXB010000272.1, on the reverse strand, counting down.
AAGCGGATCGCGCCTTCCATGCTCACCACGGACATCGCCCTGCGGCTCGACCCTGCCTACGAGAAAATCTCTCGGCGCTTCATGAATAATCCGGACCAGTTTGCTGATGCGTTCGCCCGCGCGTGGTTCAAGCTGACACACCGCGACATGGGTCCGCGCGCGCGTTATCTCGGCGCGGAGGTTCCTGCGGAAGAACTTATCTGGCAGGATCCCGTTCCCGCAGTGAATTACCCATTGATCGATGCGGAGGACATCGCCTCCCTGAAGGGCAAGATCCAAGCGTCCGGTCTTTCCATCTCGGAGCTGGTTTCGACCGCCTGGGCTTCGGCGTCCACGTTCCGTGGCTCCGACAAGCGCGGCGGTGCGAACGGTGCCCGCATTCGCCTGGCGCCGCAGAAGGATTGGGAAGTCAACGAGCCTGCTCAACTCGCGAAGGTGCTGAAGACTCTGGAAGGTATCCAGATCGCATTCAACAGCGCTCAGTCCGGGGGTAAAAAGGTCTCCCTGGCTGACCTGATCGTTTTGGCTGGCTGTGCGGGAATTGAGCAAGCGGCGAAGAACGCCGGTCACACGGTCACCGTTCCGTTCACACCGGGTCGCATGGACGCGTCGCAGGAGCAAACTGATGTGGAATCCTTCGCCGTGCTCGAACCCATCGCGGACGGCTTCCGCAATTACCTCAAGGGCAAATACAGCGTGCCAGCCGAAGCGCTGCTGGTGGATAAGGCGCAATTGCTGACTTTGACCGCGCCCGAAATGACGGCGCTCGTGGGCGGCATGCGCGGCCTGAATGCCAATTTCGGTCACACCCGACACGGTGTCTTCACCAAGCGAGCGGAAGCGCTGACCAACGAATTCTTCGTGAACCTGCTCGACATGAGTACGGAGTGGAAGCCGGACTCAAAAGACGCGAACATGTTTGAAGGCCGCGATCGCAAAACCGGTGAACTCAAGTGGACCGGCACGCGAATCGACCTTGTCTTCGGTTCAAACTCCCAACTCCGCGCCCTGGCGGAAGTCTATGGAAGTTCCGACGCGGATAAGAAGTTCGTCCACGACTTCGTCGCGGCTTGGAACAAAGTGATGAATCTTGGTCGTTTCGATCTGACTGTCTGAGTACAGCGGATAGATTGATCGTCCTTCGAGGCTGGGATCTGCTCGGAGTCTCCGAGCAGGTCCTTCTCGCGAGTGAGGCGTCAAGCGGGAACCCTGGGGTTGAGTTACTGGCTGATCGGCCGGCGAAACTGGCGACGGGATTTGAACCATTTGATCTTGCAGCGTGCCACGATGTGACGCCAATTCCGACGGGAAAGCAGCGCCACCTGCCGTTCCGTTTGAACCTCCTTTACGAGGGATAATGCTCGTCCCACAAGGAGAAAGCCCTTCGACGTTCTCACCGAAGGGCTCGTTTCTGTAAAAGTCGGGATGACAAGACACCAATAGAACTTTTCCTGACTAGTCTCGCGGGTTGGGAGTGGGATTCAGTTCGCCGGATTTCCGGTGACTTGTCAAATCCCAACGAGTGACCGTTCATCCCGTCGTCTGAATTGTTTTGTAATTCACCAAGCCTCGAAAACCAGCCTGAGCAGGGGAAGTCTTTTCACTTGATCGTTGGGAGATTACGGGGGCGTGTACCGTCCGATCAACGAAAACACCACGCCCAACTGCAACAGCCAGGCGTGGTGCCGATCACGGGTCAGCGACTCGATTCAGAAACCTACTTGGCTCCGACGGCCTTCAACATTTCGCGGCACGCCTTGGCACACTCGCGACATTCCTTGGCGCAAGCCACCATCTCTTTGTCATCCGCAATCTTTTCGCAGGCCGTGGCGCACTCGTCGCAACACTTGGCGCAGCACTCGCACGCCAGACCGGCCAGCGGGCTGTGGCGAGCCGACAGGCTCGCGGCCAGCTTGCAGCAATCGCCGCAAGCCACGCAAAGGTGCATGCACTTCGCGTGTTCCTTCTTTCCATCGGCCACCAGCGTGGCGCAATGATGGAAGCACATGTCGCATTGCACCTGGCAATCCGCACATGCCTTGGCGCACTTCAAGTAGTGCTCATGGTGCGGGGCGTCGGCCGCCTGAACACTCATGGCAACCACACTCGCACCAACCACAAACAAGGCTCTACAAATGGACATCGTACGTCTC
>JAYTXB010000271.1:0-1928 GCA_043743205.1 Schlesneria sp. | reverse complement strand
CCGAGGACCATGTTCTCGCCGATGAATCCGACATCTTCGGACTTCATGATCTCATACGTCGCACGGTTCTGGAGCATCCCGTGTTGGTGGATCCCCGCTTCGTGAGCGAAGGCGTTCTGGCCGACGATCGCCTTGTTCCGCTGCACGAGCATCCCCGTGATGCTCGACACGAGATGGCTGGTCTTGCAGAGCTTGGGCGTGTTGATGTGCGTGTTCAGACCGTAGTAGTCGTGCCGCGTTTTGAGCGCCATCACGATCTCTTCGAGGGCCGCGTTGCCCGCTCGTTCGCCGAGGCCGTTGATCGTGCATTCGACTTGCCTCGCCCCGGCTTCAACCGCTGCGAGGCTGTTCGCCACCGCGAGACCCAGATCGTTGTGACAGTGGGTGCTGATGACCGCTTGGCCAATGTTCGACACATGCTGCTTGAGATACGTGATGACCTTGAAGTAGTGATTGGGCGTGGCATAGCCGACTGTGTCGGGGATGTTGACGGTGGTCGCTCCCGCCGCGATCGCCTTCTCGACGACTTCGCAGAGAAAATCGAGTTCCGTGCGTGCGGCGTCTTCGGGCGAGAACTCGATGTTGTCGCAGAACGACTTCGCCATCTGCACGTGTTCGACCGCCGCCTTCACGATTTCCTGCTCGGCCATCTTCAGCTTGTACTGCATGTGAATCGGACTGGTGGCGAGGAAGACGTGAATGCGCGGCTTGGCGATCCCCTTGAGCGCCTCCGCCACTCGTTCGATGTCCTCCTTGCGGCATCGCGCGAGGCCACAGATCGTGGTGCGATCGCCAAACTTTTGAGCGACCGCGCGCACCGCTTCAAAGTCACCGGGTGAGGCGATCGGAAACCCGGCCTCGATGACATCGACCCCCAGCTCGACAAGGGCCTCGGCGACCTTGAGCTTTTCGGGCATGGTCATGCTGCAACCGGGAGACTGCTCGCCATCGCGGAGCGTCGTGTCGAAGATCGTGACGGTGTCGGTCATAGGAAAATCCAGTGGTCAGGAGTCAAGTGGTCAGAAAGACACAAGCAAGTGGCTGGGACGGTCCTCAAACGAAAAAACCCCAAGGCCGCGCGGCCTTGGGGTGAACTGGTGCATTCGCTGCGACTGGACGTTCCCCGGACCTCGCGGTTAGCGAGTGAGCAGTAGGCCGAGGAGTCGTAGCGATTCATGATTCATAGTGGCAACTGTGACACTTCGAGTTCAGAACAGGTTCGTCGCAAAGTCGCGGGATCGTATCGGTGCTGTAGGGGTCGGTCAAGAACGGGTGTTGAGGTGACATCGTTCCGCATCGAGCGGCAAATCCTTGGATCGCAGGGACGGTTCGGGTTTGCAGAAGACCTCGAATTTCCGCTTAGGCTCGTTCGACAAATAACTGTCTGCTTCGGTCTGGCCAAGGTAGCCCTGTCGCTCCGCGACAGGAAGCGCGAGGGAACGTATCGCGTCCAATCGCCAAGCAGCGTGTTGGCAGTTCAAACTCGCACTAGTTCCCTCGCGCCACCTGTCGCGGAGCGACAGGGCTACTTTAGGCGGTGAACCGAACCCACGTCGAAAGCCAGCCACACAATCACGACACTTATTTCGCGAACGTTCCTAAGCTCTACAGGCGCTTCCTCAAAGCACCCGTGCTATCCGACCGTTGTATCCCCCCTCGCGCGGCCTGAGCTGAGTCATTTCACCGCGTGGGCAAAGGCCTCAGTCGTGACCGTGCGAGGTCTAAAACCGAGCGAAGCGACTCCATCAAATCTGACGTTTGACGATGAGCAACGTCGAATCGTCCGGCAGCAGTGGGCGACCGTGGAATTGTAGTACGGCATCGCGGATGGCGGCGACGATCTCAGCGGCGGGTGCAGTTCGATGAGTCAGCACCAACTCTTGAAGTCGTTCACAGCCAAACATCGCACCGCTGGCGTCTCGAACTTC
>JAYTXB010000270.1:0-3636 GCA_043743205.1 Schlesneria sp. | reverse complement strand
GATTGCGACGTGGTGGTGTGGCGACGAGCTTGCTCAAAAGTATGTCGTCGAGCATCTCGACCAACTCGTCATCAAGCCCGCATTTGAAGCGAGCGGCGGTGAAGAGATCGTCGGTGATCGATTGTCGTCAGCCGCGCGAGAACAGTTATTGGCGCGTATCGCAGCTCGGCCACAGTCTTTTGTCGCTCAAGAAAAAATCACACGTTCGGCCCTTCCCGTGTTTGATGCGGAGGGGCAACTGCGCAGCGGTCACGCCGCCGTTCGCGCGTTCCTGGTGTCGGATGGGCCGGGCTACAACTTGATGCCAGGCGGCTTGATTCGGATTGCAAGTACGCCCGATCCGATGGAGTTGTCAATCTCCGCCGGGAGTGGCAGCAAAGACCTGTGGGTTCTATCCGAAGGTCCGGTCGATCAAGTGACGTTGCTGCAAGCGATCGACAAACCGGTTCCGTTGCGGCGCAGCGGGGCTTTGTTTCCGAGCCGTGTTGCCGACGACCTGTTTTGGCTCGGGTGGGCGATCGAGCGGGTCGATTTTCTGGCACGCATCATTCGGGCTGTGACCGAACGGCTGACCGCCGACGCCGAAACTGCCAGTGTTGAGCTTCCCGCTCTCGTCCGTGCGCTGGCCGAGCAAGGACAGCTCGAACCGGGTTTCGCCGTGCAGGGCTTCGCGGCGCTCCTGCCGAAGCTCGACCGCGCTTTGTCAAACGTCGTGTTTGACACTTCGGAATTGCAAGGTTTGGGCTTTGCCGTCGCCGAAATGTTGAGGATCGGATCGTTGGTTCGAGATCGGTTGTCGCCCGACACTTGGCTGACCATTCACCAAACCTGTTCGGACTTCTTGATCGACAGCTCTGCCGAACGTCCCGATTCGGCGGGATTGCTGGTTCGAATCAATGTGTTGATTGTCAATTTGGCTGCTGTGAGCGGGTTGCTTCAAGATGGCATGATTCGCGGGCCGGCGTGGCGATTTCTCGACTTGGGGCGTCGCATCGAACGAGGTCGCGACACGTGCGCGTTGCTGCGCGCGATTGTCTCTTCCGGTGAGCTTCAGAACCGCGCCGTCCTGCGTGCGCTACTCGAAGTACTGGACTGTCGCATGACGTATCGTTCGAGATACCTCGACAACCTTCAGCCGAATGCGGTGTTGGACCTGTTTGTTTCCGATGAGACCAATCCTCGGTCACTCGCATTTCAGGCGGTGGCCATTGCCGAGCATGTCGATGCCCTGCCACAAGACTCGGCCAGCCCGCTACGGACAGAGGAAAAGCGATTGGCCATGGCGGCACTCCATGCCGTGAGGATGGTCACGGCGGAACAACTGGAAGCCGACTCGAGGGACGAGATTCAGCAGGTCCTGTCCGATGTCGATCGTCATTTCAAGGCACTCACGGATCTCGTGCAGCTACGATACCTATTGCACTCGGGCACACCCCGACAAATCACGGGTGAGGGAGATGTCTTCACATGAAGTACCGCGTCACGCACGAGACAACGTACCACGGAGACCAGCCGGTCTCGGTCTGTCACAACGAAGCTTGGCTGAAGCCGCGCGACACGGTTTTTCAATGCTGTGAGGACCACCAGTTGGCGGCTCATCCCGCGCCGACGAGTCTCTCTCACCGCCGCGATTACTTCGGCAACCACGTCTTTGGGTTCTCGTTCAATCGAGGCTATGACTCGATGACCGTGACCTCGACCAGCGAGATCGCGCTGAGCGAAAAAGTTTTTCCCCCTGCGGAGCAATCTCCCACATGGAACCAGATTTCTCAGAGTTTGGCCGAGGCCGCGATCCCAGCCGATTTGGCCGCTTGTGAGTTCACATTTGACTCACCGCGATGTCAGGGAATGCCGCAGCTCGCCGCATACGCGCGACAGTCATTTCCCTCGGGCCGACCGCTGCTCGAAGCCGCCGCCGAGTTGACCACGCGCATTTATCGCGATTTCGAGTTCAACGCGCGCGCGACCACGGTTGCGACGCCCGTCGACGAAGTCTTTCGTTTGCGAAAAGGGGTCTGCCAAGATTTCGCCCATCTTGAAATCGCGGCTCTCAGGTCGCTGGGTCTCGCCGCGCGCTACGTCAGCGGATACTTGAGAACTCGCCCCGCACCGGGAAAGCCGCGCTTGATCGGAGCGGATGCCTCGCACGCCTGGTTGTCGGTCTATGTGGGAGACGGCGAGTGGTTCGATCTCGACCCGACGAACAACTTGTTTCCTAACTTGGAGCACATCACTGTTGCCTGGGGCCGTGACTACAGCGATGTCTGCCCGCTGAAAGGAGTCTTCATCGGTGGTGGCCGTCACTCCTTGAGCGTCAGTGTGGATGTCGCCGTAATCGACTGACGAATCCGATGTTGGACTGGCACCGATGAGGCCCGACACCCTCGGCTCAATTCGACCGTCTGAGTTGTCCCAATTTCGGGTGGGCACTGCCCACCAATCCGCGATCAGTTGTGGTGGACGATGCCCACCCTACATGAAATCAGACAGTCGAAGTAACCGTCGAATGAAAAACGGAGAACACGCGGCTCGTGTGCTTTTCCAATTGAAAAACCAGCCATGCGAGTCGCGAGCCCGACGTTTTTCAACGGGCGGCCAAGGGCGCACTGACAACGTCGCGCTGATCGAAGTGTCGGCCGATGGCGTCGCCGGTAATCATTCTGCGGACGCTCCGGTCTGCGTTTGCGACTGAGCCGGTGCCGAATGAATTTCCGCAGCCAACGGCTTGACTGCGAAAAAGGTGTCAAACACCGCAGCGTCCAAATCGTTGAGCTTTGTCTGGAACGAGTCGATGAACTCGTGCAGCCCCACTTGGATGATGTCGGCGGGTTGCGTGAACTCAAACTCAGCACGCAACCGCCCAACTCGTCGCTCAGCCAGCGTGCGATATGTCCCCGAGGGCGAACCGGTGATGGCGCGCAGTGATTCTTCCGTCCGGTGCAGGCAGTACTTGACCGATCTCGGAAAGTCGTGATCGAGCATCAAGAATCCGACCACGTTCTCTGGCGTGATCCTGCCGCGAACTCGCCGATACATTTCCAACGCGCTCGCGGACTTCAAGAGTGCCGACCATTGAATCACATCCAAGGGCGTTCCCACTTCACTCGATGTCGGTAGCAGAATGAAATACTTCACGTCCAAGATGCGCGAAGTCTTGTCGGCGCGCTCGATGCTACGACCCATCCGTGCAAAGTGCCAAGCTTCGTCGCGAGACATCAGCGACTCCATGATGCCGACCAGTAGCTGGCTGAATCGCTTCACTTCGGACAGAAATTCTCCTGATCGTTCCGCAGACTCAGCCACGGCCGCACCACGCACAAACAGATAGAACTTGTTCAGTTCCTCCCAGACTTCGGACGGCAGGCTGCCTCGCATCGTGCGCGCGTTCTCGCGGGCGGAATACAGGCACGAGACGATCGAGTTGAAATTGTCGCGATCAAAAGTGAGGAACTGCCAGGCATTCTCACGAGTCGCTGGCCCGTAACGCTCTGCGAAGACTTCATGGTCGCCGGTCGTCGCAACGAGCGGAGACCATTGCTGGTCGATGCTGTCACCCAGGTCGAGCGTCAGATGCAGATTGACATCAAGGAAGCGCGCGATGTTCTCGGCTCGCTCGATATAGCGGCTCATCCAAAA